>JADGCO010000141.1 GCA_015228935.1 Magnetococcales bacterium
TGCTTGAAATCATCTCAAAAGCAGCTCGAAAAATGGGAAAAGCTGCGAAGATGGGCCAAGTGAACAGGGTATGGAACTGGCCCGTCTGTTGCGCAAAAAAAAAGGAATCGCAAGCAACAGTCAGGGTCGGATAGAACCGGAGTCGATATTGTCGGCATGGGGAGTCGATGTCACCGAGTTCAGATCAGAAGCAAAGCTTGATGCCGTGGCCGTTTGGGGATATGGACTGAAACCCACAATAATCGTCAACACCAACGGTGCGCGTGCTGGTATTGATACCGGGCGCAGGTTCACTTTGGCCCACGAAATGGCCCATTTGCTCATGGATGCCGATCAGGATGCCGATGTTTTGGGTGGACGGGAAATTCCGAATCGTGACGCCGAAACACGCGCTAACGCCTTCGCCGCAGAATTGATCCTGCCCGAAGAAGCGGCTCGTCACGCCCTGGAAGAAGCCATGTCCAACAATACGTCCCTGTCGGACAAAGATCTTTCAGATATTGTAGATAACTTGAGTGCGAAGTTCGGTGCCAGCCACGAGCTGGTCTCCTGGAAGCTCATCCATACCCACATGCTTTCCGATGAAGAACAACTGTGCATTCGTAAAAATCTCAAGTCGATCCTTGAACCATACTGACCTGCGCACTCACTCATTCCCGATGTTCTTCGCCGATGTGGATGACGATCACATCGGGCCAGACCGGGTGAATGGCGGCCAGGATTTCGCGCACGGCACGGGGAATGTCGCCATGGTCGGATAATCCAGCCAACGCGACATCCGCCCGCATGCCGAACAAGGGCCACTCACCGACATCGTCGAGATAAGCCTTGGCCAGGGCATAGGCCCAATGCGGCAAATCCTGTGGATCATTCAGGTAGGTCGTGAAGCGGCGGCGGTCATTGTCGGGACCGTCCTCGATGCTGACCACCCAACGCGCCCCGGGTGACTCCACATAAGCGGCCAACCACTCGGGAGGGCGTTCCCGGCCCATGGCCAACCAACGCTGGTGACGCTCTTCCCACGGTGGGGGCATTTGCTCGGCGTCCACGGATGCTATCCTGTCCATGTCCATTGGCTCAAACTCACCCATCAACCATCAGGGCCAGAGAGTACGGCTTCACCTTTTCAGCCTGAAAAAAATTCGCTAATCGACCTTCATGGCCAAAAAGCGCGGATCCCCTTCGCGCATGACGAGAATCAGGAGCATATCGCCTTTTTTCAGGCCTTTGGTCAGGCGTTGGTACTCGTTCAGATTGTGAATTTTGTTGCGGTTGATTTCACTGATGACATCGCCGGGACGCAAACCCACCGCATAGGCACTGCTGCCGGGTTTGACAGCCGTGATGACAATGCCCTCCATATCCTCGGCAATATCGAGATCCTGCCGGAGTTTCGGGGTGATGGCCGAAACTGTCAGACCCAGGGGACCCTTGTCCGTATGCGGGGATGCGGTCGAAACAACGGTCTCTTCCTTCATTTCGGAAATGGTGACCGAGAGCTTTTTGCGGCTGCCATCGCGAACAATCTCCACGTCCACCTTTTTGCCAACCGGGGCGGCGGCCACAATGGTGGGCAGTTCATGCATGCGATCGACGGGATGGTTGTCGAAGGAGACAATGACATCCCTGGCTTTCAAACCGGCCTTGTCGGCAGGACCGCCTGGATCGACACTCGCCACGAGCGCCCCATGCCGCTTGTCCAGGCCCAGGGCATCGGCCAGATCCTGGGTGATGGTCTGGATGCGCACACCGAGCCAGCCACGGGTGACACGACCATGGGATTTCAATTGATCGACGATTTGTTTGGCCAGGTTGACCGGAATGGCAAAACCAATCCCCATGTTGCCCCCGGAGCGGGAGAAAATGGCCGTATTGATGCCGATGACCTGTCCTTCCAGATTGAAGAGAGGCCCGCCTGAATTGCCCGGGTTGATGGCCGCATCGGTCTGGATGAAGTCGTCGTAGGGACCTGTGCCGATGACCCGACCTTTGGCAGAAATGATGCCAACCGTCACTGTGGCTTCCAGTCCAAAGGGATTGCCGATGGCCAGGACCCAGGACCCGACTTCGGATTTTTCAGAGTCTCCCAGGGACGCCTCCGGCAAAGGATGCGGTGCCCTGATGCGAATCAGGGCCAGATCGGTCTTGGCATCCTTGCCCACCACTTCGGCGGTATACTCTTCGTCGTTCGAAAGACGCACCAAAATTTCTGAAGCATTCTCAACCACATGATTATTCGTCAGGATAAAGCCGGTCGAGTTGATGATCACGCCGGAACCGAGACTGCGGGACTTGAAACCCTGATCGGGCAGGCGATCAAAAAAGCGTTTGAAAAACTCTTCGAACGGGGTCCCTTTGAAGGAAAAATCCCGCATGCCGGGAGGCGGCGAGCCCTTGGGATTGTTGGGACGCGAGGGGTCGGTCTCTTCGTCATCCCCCTCATCGGCATTTTTATTATTGGTGCCTTGTGCCGTACTGATGTTGACCACGACGGGTTTCAGGCTTTTGACCAGGGGTACCAGATCCGGGCTGACGAGGGGTGGAGCCGAACTGCCACTGCCGGGAGCAAAAACAAACAAGGTCGCCAACAACACCGGCAGAAAACGTGGACAGGCATTGTTCTTCATGAATGTCCTCAATCCAGGGAATGTCGCACGGAAGCATGTGTGCCAACCGACACCACATCCGAGATAACGGGAAGAAAGCGGGCACTGTTTTCAATTCGGGTGTTGAAACCACGCAACAGGAAAAAAGCGACACCAAGACCCACGAATCCGGCCAAAGCGCCAAAACCTTCGGCAGCACGAACCAGACCGTGATCCAGCAACAGTGAGCGCACCGCAGCACCCACCAGGATCATGACCAGCAATGGGACAATGTAGACCATGAAAGAGGCTCTGAGGAACTGACGTTCCTGGATTTCGACCACCACCCGATCACCGACCTTTGCTCCGGCCTGATTATTGGCGCGTATTCGGGTCTCTTCGTGACCACTGCTCAGGGTCAGTGTGCTGCAACTGCCTTTGCTGGCGCAAGACCCGCAGGATTTTTTTCGTTCGCTGGTGACGATGGCCACCGATCCTTCCAGACTGATCACCCGTCCCTCTTCTCGCATCATGACAATTTCCTCACAACTCTCACGCCATTCTCCTATTTTTGTAGCGTATTATTTTTAATCGTCCATACGGGGAGAGAAGCGGAGCGGATCATTCCCTGGGAAGGGTGGTGGTATTTATTTTCATCAATGGCTGCCATGACCGAGGAGATCACCCCTTCCGGATCGGGAACGAGGCATTTTTTTTGAATGGCATCGCGCGCCCGGGCCAGATCACTGAATTTATGACAGCACGCTTGGCAGTCCAACAGGTGGGATGTGACGGAATCCAGGAGAAGTTCATCCAACTCTCCATCCAGGTATGCCGATATCAACTCGTGATCGCAATGCATGCTTGCACCCTCTTGGTTTGATTCCGCCTGGCCCGATATGGATGGACACCGACCAGCGGAGAATGCCACCCTTTGGCGTTGCGGAGATCAGGATTCATGAACTTCACCAACCTGCACCTGTTTTTGCTAGTCTTTGGTTTCTTTACAATTTTCACTTTTTTCTGCATCACCAGGCAAAATATGGACGGCTCGTGTACCGGTGGCAATATACTGTTTCACGTTATCCATGATTTCCTGGCGTCCGCGAAAGATGCGGGAACGGACCGTGCCGATGGGACAGTCCATGACCTGGGCAATTTCTTCGTAGCTTTTGTCCTGGAGATCGCGCATTTCAACAGCCTGGCGCATGGCGAGCGGGAGTGCCTGGATGGCGGCATCGAGGGTTTCCAGGAGTTCCTCCCGGAGAACCTGGCACTCCGGCGTGTTGTAGTCCCGCAATTGTGGTGCCATCCTGTCGGCATCATCCAGCTCCAGGTCGCTGACGGGGACGCCCCGCTCGGCGAGCATGAGAAAATTTTTGGCCGTGTTGACAGCGATGCGGAAAAGCCATGTGTAAAATGCCGATTCACCGCGAAAAGTTGGCAGGGCACGATAGGCCTTGAGAAAAGATTCCTGGGTCAGATCCTGCACCCGGGAAGGATCGGAGACGGTTCGGGAGATGACCGATGCAATACGCCCCTGATACTTGCGTACAAGGAGTTCGAAGGCTCTGTTGTCCCCTTTTTTTACCTTCTCGACAAGAATCTGGTCCGCCTCACTCACCAGCGTCACTCACCCGTTTGCCCTCATTACAAACTTCGACATATGCCCTCATAAATAGTTCCTTATTCTAGCATGAACCCGGCCCGACGCAACACCCTCCTTGTCAGCCATGCTTTGCAGGAACTGGACCTGGGGGTTGCACCCTGCTAAAAAAGATCATGCGTTACCTCTTTTGCATTGGAAATCGGACATGGCAAACAATAAACCCGTATCCAGACGCCTGATCGAATCGGACTATCTGATCATCGGCAGCGGTGTGGCCGGATTGGATCTGGCCCTGCATCTCGCGGAGCATGGCCAGGTCATCATTCTGACCAAGGGCGAAGCCTCCGAGTCCAACAGCTTTTATGCCCAGGGGGGTATTGCTGCCGTCCTGGCCCCCAATGACAATCTCGAGTCACATGTCACGGACACGCTGGAAGCCGGAGCAGGTCTTTGTCATGTCGATGCCGTTCGGTGTGTTGTCAAGAATGGTGCCAAGGCCATTCAACATTTGATCGATCTGGGGGTCCCTTTTACCCGTTCTCCAGACGGGTATCACCTGACCCGGGAGGGGGGACATTCGGCGCGCCGCGTGATTCACTCTGCCGATGCCACCGGTCAGGCGGTGATCAAAACCCTTTTGGAGCGGGCCGCCGATCATCCCCGCATCACCATCATGCCGCACCACATTGCCATCGACCTCCTGACGGACCACAAAATGGGCCGCATGATTCCCAACCGTGCGGATCATTGTCATGGTTGCCATGCACTGGAAATTCCCACCGGAGCCATTCACACCTTTCAGGCTGATTATACAATCCTGGCCACAGGTGGTGCCGGCAAGGTCTACCTCTATACATCCAACCCCGATACAGCCACCGGGGGGGGGATTGCCATGGCTTATCGCGCCGGTTGCCGGGTGGCCAACATGGAGTTCATCCAGTTTCACCCAACCTGCCTGTATCACCCCCTGGCCAAGTCGTTCTTGATTTCCGAGGCAGTACGGGGTGAAGGGGGTATTCTGATCCGGCAAAATGGCGAACCCTTCATGGAATTGCACCACCCCAAAAAAGAACTGGCCCCCCGGGATATCGTCGCCCGCGCCATCGACTTTGAAATGAAACGAACCGGCGATGATTGTGTCTTCCTGGATATCACCCACAAGGGAGAAGACTTTTTGAGGGAGCATTTTCCCAACATCATGGAAAAGTGTGCTTCCCTGGGAATCCGGATCAGCGAGGAACCCATTCCTGTCGTTCCAGCGGCCCATTATGTATGTGGCGGGGTGGTCACCGACCTGCGTGGACAAACCGATATCGAAAATCTCTATGCCATCGGTGAGGTCAGTCATACCGGTTTGCATGGTGCCAACCGATTGGCATCCAACTCCCTGCTGGAATGCCTGGTCTTTTCCGATGCCGTCAACCAGGATATTCTGCGCAAACGTCAGGAAACACCCCGTATTCCGGCACCGTCGCTCCCGTTGTGGGAAAGCTATGACACCGGAACCTGTGACGAGGAAATCCTCATCTCCCACAACTGGGATGAAATCCGGCGCTGCATGTGGAACTATGTCGGCATTGTGCGTTCCGATCATCGCCTGGCCCGGGCACGGCGGCGGATTGAAATGATCCTGCGGGAAATCAACGAATACTACTGGAATTGCCGCATTACACGTAACCTTCTGGAACTACGAGATATTTCCGTTGTTGCATCCCTCATCATCCGTTCCGCCATCCATCGCCGGGAAAGTCGTGGACTCCACTTTAATGCCAATCATCCCCAGAAAGATGATCGCAACTGGAGCAGGGATACCATCCTGCCCATTCCGTAGTCCAGACGGAATCAACAACTGCCGGTGGTGTGACGCTGTTCGGTGACAGGTCCATGGATGAAATCAAACTTCCAGCATGGAACACCGCCCTGTTTGCGGATGAAAAGCTTCACTTTTCCCTGGAAACCCAGGGGAGTGGTTTGCCCGGAGATTCGCACGCCAACCATAACAATATATTGGCAGTCACCGACCTCTGTTGCATGACGATTGTGCAAACAGGGGAAAAATATGATGTGACGCGCTTTTATTTTGATGAAATCACCAGCCTGGAAGAAATTTTTCCGCTCCATTTGAAGCTGAAGACAGCCCGCCAGGCTGTGCATATCCGTCTTTCCGACCGGTATGATCCAACCCATGTCAAGGAAGAACTTTTACCGGCCATCAAGGCTTTGCTGGCGGCAGCATCCCGGGCCAGGGTCGGTTTTCTGGTACGCAAATTAAAGGCTAAAGGTTATTTCAGCCCGAAATTTCTGTTGCGGGTCGTCCTTGGCATGCTGCTTCTGGCTGGTCTGACGGCTGGGTCATTGATTTTTGTAAAATACGACAAAGCAACGCCATCAGCCGCTCAGGGCAAACCCGTCGCCCCGGTTGGCGCAACAACCGCTGACAAGGCCACCCACGATGGTGAAAAACCGCCCCCTGTCATTCCCTCCTCACCTGGAGGGTCTGATGCGTTAAATCCCATGGGCAAGATGGCAGGAGCCGTCATCGGAACCGTGGCCACGACAGTCATGAGCCAGATGGATCCGGCCACCATGGGTAAACTGATGCAGGGCATGGCCGCACAATTGAGCGCAACGCCCGCCGGAAATGGCCCGGCCCTGAATCCAGCTCAGATGCTCGCGGCACTTCCCGCCCATAGTGGACCCATTGACATCTCCCAGTTCCGTTCTGTTGAAACAAAACCGGGAGAGTTCGATTTGAGCCAGCTTGCCAATTCCATGGGAACCCAATCCGCACAGGGCATGGATCTGCATAAAATGGCCAGTTTTCTGGACCCGGCCCGCACGTCCCTGCCTGGACAGGCGAATACATCAGCCAAGCCAGAACAGGCACATTCATCCTCCAGGATGTCTTTCTCCCGGAACGATTCACCAGGTCGCAGTCATGCGCCCATGCAGGGTATTTTACCCGGGCAGGGTGTTCCGAATTATTTAAATATATCACCGGAACTGAACAATTTGTCGGGGCAAGACGTGCAGCCAGGTCAGGGAATTCAACCGGGGCAGGGCATGCAGCCAGGTCAGGGAATTCAACCGGGGCAGGGCGTGCAACCAGGTCAGGGAATGCAACCGGGACAGGGCGTGCAGCCAGGTCAGGGAATGCAACCGGGACAGGGCGTGCAGCCAGGTCAGGGAATTCAACCGGGGCAGGGCGTGCAGCCAGGTCAGGGAATTCAACCAGATCCGAGCATCCAGACAGGCCAAAGTATTCAACAGAACTCTCCTGCGCCAACGCTCCCGGATTCATCGACAGGTAAAAATCTTTCCCGCCTGCCCGTCATTCCCCTGGATGCATACCGTCAGCAATATCCCGGTCTTTATGAACACGTGACCGATTGGAATCTGGCAACCGGATTGTATCGCCGTTATTACCATGCCCACATGTCGCGAGAAAGCTATTTTCGCCAACTGGGCCTGGATCCAAAAAATCCCGAAGGTCACTTTGTTTCCCTGAGTGATTACCGGGCCAGATATCCCGGCAACTATGACGATTTGACCGATATCGAACTGGCCGAAGGGTTGCGGCAAAAATATTTCGCAAATACACCGCCGGAAGATTTTCATGCCCGGATTGGTCTGGAAGATCCCCAGGATCTTTTTGTGATCAGGGATCGTGAAGCCCGATTGCAGGAGGCACGGGAGTTGTTGGCCGCCGGGGAAACGCAACGCGCCTATCGCATGTTTTTGCGCCTTGCCCAACAGGGATCCGCAGTTGCCCAAGCCTCTCTGGGGTACCTGTTGACCCAGGGTTTGGGAACCTTGATCCATAAACAACGGGCCATTCTGTGGTATCGCAAAGCCGCAGATCAGGGAAACAGCGATGCCCGACATAACCTCGATTTGTTGCTTGCCGCAGAACATATGAATTGAAGCATGCTGAAGAAATTAAGTAATCTAGAACGCTGGCCCTGGAACCGTAGACGAAGCGGGTGACCATGTTGCCGGAGCCGTCGAGTTCGGCGACGGGGTTCAGGTCGCTTTGGTAAAGCAGACCCTGTTTCAGGACCCCATTGACTTTGCGTCCGATACGGCGATTTTGGCCATCGATGAGATAATCGAGCCGGGTGCCGTTTGCCAGGGTCACGCCGAGGAGATTGCCCAGGGCGTTCCTAAATCCGGCAATTGGATCGGTAGCAATTTGGAGAATATCTTGAGAAAATAG
>JADGCO010000142.1 GCA_015228935.1 Magnetococcales bacterium
CATCCATGACCTCCCAAAGAAGTTTCAAAATCTCCTTGTCCGTCGTTTTGTGGTCAATATCAAATTCGATCAGGCGAGGGTTCTGCCGATCAAAGTCGAGATTCGTGACATCGATTACATGAGGTTGTGTCCTCGGGATCATGGAGCTTCTCTCCGTTTATCGTTTGCGCTGACGGTGAAAGCGCGCAAAACGGGACGCAGGTGGGCGCGATTTTGCGCGTTGTCCCGGCTCCGGGGAATTGGATTGACTACCCGGGCGTTTCTGGCCCAAAAGACGGTCAATCTCGCCATTGATGGCGTGCCGATGGGCTTGCGCCTCTTCCAGATCGGGAAAATTGCCCGGAAACCGGAAGTGCAACCAGCAATAAAGATCCACAATGCGAATGGTCGTCTCCAGAATGACCAGTCGCTGAAAACGGTTCATGTGGGTGGGAAGAATTTCGTCCAGATGCAGGGAACGGTGGTGCGCCACGGTGGCCACCATGATCGTGAAAGCGGCCATGGCCTCGTGGGACCGGACCGGCACCGGGGCCGATGAAAAGATGAAGCGGGTCGGCAGATCCAGATTGCCATGGCCATCGGCAATGCGGGCCAGAATGGTCTGGTCTTCCAGGTCGGCAAGCTGATAGGTGCGCGGATCGGGCTTGACCGACTTCAGGAACAGGGCCAGCAGCCGCGCCAGTTTGGGATTTTTTTCGTCGCGCAGGGTGGCCATGGCCAAAACATGGTCGAGGTTCGGGGCCAGATGCGCCCGCCGCACGGGCAGCGGTTTGGCATGGTAGGCCGTGCGGATATGCTCCATGGAAATGCGAAAAGTGCCCACGAAACCAATCTCGTTCTGCCCGAAACGACCGGCCCGCCCGGCAATCTGCCGCACCTCCAGCGGGGTCAAGGGATGTTCCTGGCGGTCGATGAATTTGCGGTCCTCACAAAAAAGCAGGGTCCTGATGGGCAGATTCAGGCCCATGCCAATGGCATCGGTGGCGGCCAGAAACGGGGCCTCGCCACTGGCAAACAGACGGGCCTGATTGCGGCGGATTTCCGGGGGCAGGGCACCATAGATGACCGCCACCCGCTGCCCGGTCCGCTCTTCGAGTTCCCGCTTCAACCCCAATACGGCCGTCCGGGAAAAGGCCACCATGGCCGTACCAGGCTTGAGCGCGTCATGATCGCGGACCGGATGCGACAACAGGCGCAACGGTGCCAGACGTTCAAGATGAACCACCTCCGGTATTTCACCGGTCAGTTTCAACAGTTTCTCCAAAACCGGCAGGGATTCCGGTGCCCCCACGACGCAGACCTCCCCGGCCTGGACACCGAGAACGGCCTGGGTCCAGGCCCAGCCCCGATCCGCATCCCCGAGCATTTGCGCCTCGTCTATGACGCACAGGGCGTACTGCTCGTGCAGGGAGAGCATTTCAATGGTACTGGCCGTGTGTTTGGCTCCGGGTACCGGCAGGCGTTCTTCGCCGGTGATCAGGTTGCAGGGAATGCCCCATTCGTTGAGGGTTTGCGCCACCTCCTGGGCCAGCAGACGCAAAGGTGCCAGGTAGATACCGTTCTCAGCCGCCGCCAGCAATTGCAAGGCCTGATAGGTCTTGCCCGAATTGGTCGGCCCCAGAAAAAAAGTGAATTTCCGCTCCCGTCGCCGGGCCGGAAAGAGCAGATGAAATTCCCGAATCCGGGTGGCGGCCTCCACCTCCCGTTCAAAACGGGTCTCTTCGTAGGTTTTGTAAAACTGGGCGTAATATTTCCAATAGGGCAGAAGATGGAACGGTTCGGCAGCCTGGCGCTCCCGTTCTGTCAGACGTCGGTCGATCAGGGTGGCAAGTTCGCCATCTTCGGGATTTTCCGCCGCAATGATCGCCTGAAACCGTCGTTGCCGGAACAACTCCATGGCCCGATCAAAGGAAGTAAAATCGGGCTGGGGAACCTCGATCCCCAACAATCTGGCCGTCTCGCTCAGGGAACGACCCCGTTCCTGGAGTTCTGCCAGACGGGTCAGGATTCCCCGTAACGCCTCTTCGGCTTCCGGGGGTTGGGCCTGGGGGAGATCCTGGTTTTCCCAGGTCGAAAGGGCCTGCAACAGGAGTTGCAACTGACGCCCCAGATCGACACAATGGGCTTGAATCCGTTCCTTCTGGGTCAGGAGATACTCCTGTTCGGTCAGGGTCTGGCTCAGGGCGAACAGGCGTTGAATGCCTTCCTCCTGCACGCTTTCCCGCGCCGGAATTTCCTGATCCCGGACCCGTCGCCCCTGTTTTTTCCAGGATTTGCGGGTCCGGAGGGGTTCCACATCCCGGGCATGCCAGCACACGGTTCCATCCGGGCGCGGCACGGGTTCCGCCCCGGGCCGGAGGCGCTGAAACGCTCCCAGATCGGCCTCGACCACAAAATCTTTCTGCGTTTGCCCCTGCCCTGTATCAACCGCTTCCGCACCAGGCACCAACCGCCTTAAAACAGCAAACGGGTTTGGGGCCGGGTCCCGGGATCCAGCAACCGGGGTCTCCGGTCCGATCATGACCGGCATCTCCGGTTGCCTCGTGACCTGCGTTTCCGGTTTCGGCGTGACCGGGGTCTCGGATTCCTGCGAGACCGGGGTCTCAGGTTCCGGCGTGACTGGTGTCTCTGGTTTCATCGTGGCCGACGTTTCTGGTTCCATCGTGGCTGCTGTCTCTGGGTACATCAAAATCGGAGCTTCCGGGTTGACGGGGAAGATTGTTTTCGGGTCAATCGTCATCTGCGGAATAACAATCCAGTAAATGGCATCAGATCATAAGAGCGGTCCGGTACACCCTAGCACTGTGTATTCTCAAATGTGAGCAGTCATTATGGCACCAGGTCGGCCATTGTCACCTGGAAACAGGGTGCCGGAACATGGACCTTACAATAGCCGCGTTGACCGTATGGCAGCGAGACGGACGTTTTCACGTGAAACATGTGCCGTAAGGACATTTCTTGCCATTTGCACGACGCTCCAGGCGATCATACCTTGACCCGGAGAGAGTCGGGAAACGAAAATCCCCCCTGACCTGTTTGCAGGCTACCATAAGTGCGGTTGCAACACACTTGTTCAGGCACCATCGGAGAGTGACACCATCATGCGTATCGGCATCGACCTGGGCGGAACCAAAATCGAAATCATTGTCCTGGACCGGCAGGGAGCAACCCTCGCCCGCCGCCGGGTACCCACACCCCAAGGGGATTATGAAGGAACCGTGCGGGCCATGGTGGAACTGGTCCGGGGTGTCGAATCCGAACTGGGCGTCAAAGAGGGAGAAGGTCCGCCCGTCGGGGTGGGATCGCCCGGGGCCATCTCCCCCGGGGCCGGTTTCATGAAATGTTCCAATTCGGTCGCCCTGATCGGCAAACCCCTGGAAAAAGATTTGCGTCAAGGTTTG
This sequence comes from Magnetococcales bacterium, assembly GCA_015228935.1. Classification (NCBI taxonomy): domain Bacteria; kingdom Pseudomonadati; phylum Pseudomonadota; class Magnetococcia; order Magnetococcales; species Magnetococcales bacterium. The sequence continues at coordinate 3,402 of JADGCO010000142.1, forward strand.
GGACGGCCTGTCCGCCTGGCCAACGATGCGGATTGTTTTGCCCTCTCCGAGGCCGTCGATGGTTCCGGAGCCGGCTATCGCTCCGTCTTTGGGGTGATCCTGGGCACCGGGGCCGGCAGCGGTCTCGTGGTGGCCGGGCGACCCGTGCAAGGCCCCAACGGCGTGGCCGGCGAGTGGGGCCATACCTGCCTTCCCTGGATGCGGGAAGGGGAATGGCCCGGTCCGGATTGTTATTGCGGAAAAAAAGGGTGTGTCGAAACCTTTGTCTCCGGTACCGGCATGGCCCGACTCTGGAACATGCGCACCGGGGAACAACTCACATCCCGCGACATTGCCGCCCGGGCCGAGCAAGGCAACCTGGACGCCAAAATCCACCTGGAACTCTACGAGGATCGTCTGGCCCGTGCCCTGGCCATGGTGATCAACATTTTCGATCCCTATTGCATCGTCCTGGGCGGCGGAGTTTCCAATCTCGAACGCCTCTACCAGAATGTACCTGGTCTGCTCGCCAAATATGTCTACGCCGGAGAGTCGATCACGCCCATCGTCAAGGCCAAACATGGCGATTCAAGCGGCGTGCGGGGTGCCGCCTGGCTCTGGCCCCTGGAAGGAGACCCGGCTCACTGGCGCAATGAATAGGGGGTTTTCATGTGACGGCACGGGTATTCCGGCCTTTTCCGCGAGTGAAAGGTTTTCTTCATGAAAATCATCGTCCTGGGTAGTGGTACAGGCATCCCCGCCGTGGAACGGAATGCCCCTGGATACTTTCTGCAAACAAAATCCGGGCTGGCCTGCCTCGTGGATTGTGGCAGTGGCGTGTTGCGGCAACTGGTGCGGGTCGGCATGGCCCCCGGCGACCTGGATGTCGTCTGCATCACCCATACCCACCCCGATCATGTGACCGATCTGACGGCCCTGATCCACGCCCTGCGCCTGCCGGGATTGAACCGGTGCAAACCGCTGTTGCTCTTTGGTCCACCTGGATTCCGGGATTTTTTTCAACACATCGTCCTGCCAGTCTCTGGAGCGCCCAAGGGTTTTACTCTGGAGATCCAGGAAGCCACACCCCGGCACACCGTGGCAGACCTGACCATCCAGACCGCACCAACCCGCCACGCCGATCGGCTCGCCAGTTGCGCCTATCGTCTGACAGCGGATGGCAAATCGGTCGTTTTTTCCGGGGATTGCGATCAAGACCCCGCCTTGGTCATCCTGGCCCGCAACGCCGATCTGCTCGTATTGGATTGTTCCACTTTGGCCGCCGGCAAATTCAAGGGGCACCTCTCGGCCATGGAGTGCGGCCAGGTGGCTGCCGAGGCCGCTGTGCGGGAGCTGCTGTTGACCCATTTTTACCCCATTTCCGGGCCTGAAGAACAACGCCTGGATGAAGCCCGAAAGGGCTATTCCGGTCCGGTGCGTCTGGCCGAGGATTTTCTGGAAATATCCCTCTCTTGAGCAATCGCGGTAAAAAAATCCTGGCAGGCTATTGACAGGCTGGTGTGGCGTTCCCATATTCCAGGTCACTTGATCCGGCAACGACTGAATTGGACCGGATATCCCAAAGACATTCTGGTCCACTCTTCTTCATACCCAGATTTGGAGGTAACTCATGAAAGTCAAGTTTCAGCCCTTGAATGACCGTGTCCTGGTCAAACGCAGCGGAGAAGAGGAAAAAACCCCCTCCGGCATCATCATTCCCGATTCGGCCAAGGAAAAACCCCTGCAAGGGGAGGTCATCGCCGCCGGCAAGGGAGTCCTGCTCGACAATGGCAAACTTCGCGCCCTGGAAGTCAAGGCGGGTGATCGGATACTGTTCGGCAAATATTCCGGAACCGAAGTGAAGATCGATGGCGAGGAACTCCTGATTTTGCGGGAAAGCGATATCCTCGGTATTCTGGAAAAATGAGAGCTGTCCGCAGCCCGTGACACGCGCTTCGATTATGCTGACATGAGAAAGGAGTGATAGAGAAAATGGCCGCAAAAGAGATCATGTTCGGTGAAGTTGCCCGCAGTCGGATGTTGAACGGGGTCAATACCCTGGCCAATGCCGTCAAGGTGACTTTGGGTCCCAAGGGACGGAATGTCGTCCTGGACAAATCCTGGGGCTCGCCCCGGGTGACCAAGGACGGTGTCTCCGTCGCCAAGGAGATCGAACTGGAAGGCAAGTTCGAAAACATGGGTGCCCAGATGGTCAAGGAAGTGGCCTCCAAAACTTCCGATCAGGCCGGTGATGGCACCACCACGGCCACCGTGCTGGCCCAGGCCATCATTCGCGAAGGTTTGAAAGCCGTGGCCGCCGGCATGAACCCCATGGATCTGCGCCGGGGTATCGATGCCGCCGTGGTCAAGATTGTGGATTCCCTGAAAGGTCTCTCCCGGAAAGTGACCAATTCCGCCGAAATCGCCCAGGTTGGCTCCATCTCCGCCAACAACGACACCGTCATCGGCAAAATGATCGCCGATGCCATGGACAAGGTTGGCAAGGAAGGGGTGATCACCGTCGAAGAGGCCAAGGGTCTCGAAACGACCCTGGATGTTGTGGAGGGGATGCAGTTCGACCGCGGTTACCTCTCCCCCTACTTCGTCACCAACTCGGAAAAGATGCAGGCCGTCCTGGAAGATCCCTATATCCTGCTGGTGGAAAAAAAGATTTCCAGCCTGCAACAAATCCTGCCGGTCCTGGAAAGCGTCGTGCAATCCTCCCGTCCCCTGTTGATCATCGCCGAGGATGTGGAAGGGGAGGCTCTCGCAACCCTGGTCGTCAACAAACTGCGCGGCGGCCTGAAAGTGTGCGCCGTCAAGGCACCCGGTTTTGGTGACCGGCGCAAAGCGATGCTGGAAGACATTGCCATCCTGACAGGGGGCACCGTGGCCTCCGAGGATTTGGGTGTCAAACTGGAAAACGTCACCCTCGACATGTTGGGCAGGGCCAAACGCATCACCGTGGACAAGGAAAACACCACCATCGTCGATGGAACCGGTGCCGCCCAGGACATCAAAGGCCGCATTGCCCAGATCCGCGCCCAGATCGAGGAAACCACGTCCGATTATGACCGGGAAAAGTTGCAGGAGCGTCTGGCCAAACTGGCCGGAGGCGTCGCCGTGATCAAGATTGGCGGTGCGACCGAAACCGAGGTCAAAGAGCGCAAGGATCTGGTAGACGATGCCCTGCATGCCACCCGGGCAGCCGTCGAAGAAGGGATTGTTCCTGGCGGTGGCGTGGCCTTGTTGCGGACCAGAAATGCCCTCGACAACCTCGCCGGCAACAACGAAGACCAGAAGGCCGGCATCCGGATCGTGCGGCGGGCCATTGAAGAGCCGTTGCGGATCATTGTCGAAAACGCCGGTCACGAAGGGTCGGTGGTCGTGGCCAAGGTCCTTGAAAACAGCAATGCCAACTTCGGCTTCGATGCCGCAGCGGAAGAGTATACCGATCTGGTCAGCCGGGGCGTCATCGATCCCACCAAGGTGGTGCGGTGTGCCTTGCAGGCGGCTGCCTCGGCTGCCGGCCTGATGATCACCACCGAAGCCACAGTCAGCGAACTGCCCAAGAAGGATGCCCATACCCCTGCCATGCCCGGTGGCGGCGACATGGACATGTAATGTCAACCGGTCGTCGGGCGGTGTTGTCCCGACCGGGTTGATCTCCCTTGCCTGCACCGGCAGCCTGTTGCACAATGGCTGCCGGTTTTTTTTCCGTTGGAGGCCCCGCCCGTGGATACCGAATCCAGAACAATCTGTCGTTACATCAGAGTGCATGGCCGGGTGCAGGGTGTCGGCTTCCGGGAATCAACCCGCGAAGAAGCCGATCTTCTCGGTATCACCGGTTGGGTGCGCAACGATGCGGACGGCACGGTGGAGGCCTTGTTGTGCGGCACCCCGGGTCTTGTTGAAACCATGGTCGCCTGGTGCAAGAAAGGCCCGCCCATGGCCCGGGTTTTGCGCCTGGATATCCAGGATCATCCCCTCCCCGATCCGCTTCCAACCCGGTTTGCAGTCCGGTGGTAGCTCGCCATCCCGGTAACGCTACTGAGTCACCCGCTCAATTTTCTGCACAATTTCCTGCACAATTTCCTGCCCACTCGGCATGTGCCTGACGTTCCAGCGGATGAGCCTTAATCCGGCCTCAATAAATATTTGATCCCTCATCAGATCCTTTTCTTCGTCATGGGAAGAGTCGTCCAGCTCGATGGCGGCAATAATCCGAAAACTTTTATCGCACACCAGAAAATCCACTGTTTTTTGGCGGATGGTCATGAATCTTTTTTTGTTTTGAAAACTGTTCCCATCTTTTGTGTAAAGAAACCGATCAAAACCAACCTGGGCCAGAATGATTTTGTCCGGAAGGGCTGATGCCAACTTGAAATATAAAACCTGCTCCGGATTTGTCAAAGGCCTTTTTGGATAAATTTTCGATGGATTGTATTCTTCGTTTAAATTATAATCGTTATCGGCGCTATCGGTGTTATCGGTGTTATCGGTGTTATCGGTGTTATGGGCATTGTCATTAGAGTCGTTGGAATTGTGCCTGAACAAGATTGACCATAAATGATTGATACCATCAAGAATAGAATATGATCTTTTTTTGTATCTTGTTTGTTTATTTCTTCTGTATTCCGCCCATTCATATTTTCTATTTATCTTACTTTTTATTATTTTTATTAATACGACCACAATCACCGCAAATATTGCATACGCAATGAGGTACACGCTTAACATGTTGAAAATATTTATGGCATTTACAATACCTGGATTGGATGAAGCCATAAAAATACTCCCAAATTGTTTTGATTTATAAGGATATATTCATTAACTCTTGGAAAAAAATCAGGAAAAAAGATTCTATTGGGGCTTGGAGGCTGTCTATTAACCCTCGGAAAAAAAATCGGAAAAGAAGATTTTATTGGGGCTCTGCCCCAAACCCCGCCAAGAGGAAGGGCACAGCCCTTCCTCCTGGACCTCCATCCC
>JADGCO010000143.1 GCA_015228935.1 Magnetococcales bacterium
CCAAGAGGAAGGGCACAGCCCTTCCTCCTGGACCTCCATCCCAGTTTTTCATTCGCTTTTTGAAATCAACAAGTTATTAGACAGCCTCTAAAAGTTTCTCGGCGACAGCCACGGCTTTGTGGATTTGTTCCAAGGTGGTCATGTTACTCGGCGGCAGCCACGGCCTTGCGGATTTGTTCCAAGGCGGTCATGTCTTCAATAGTGGGCAGTTCGCCGGGATCGCGGCCTTCGGCAATGGCCAGGATGGCACGCCGGAGAATTTTGCTGGAGCGGGTTTTCGGTAATGCCGAGACAAAATATATTTTTTTGGGCCGGGCAAAGGTGCTGATTTCGGAGCCGACCAGGTCCATCAACTCCTTTTTCGAGGGCGTCATACCGGCATCGGCAACCACGACAAAAGCGTAGATTTTTTGTCCCCGCATGTCGTCATGAACGCCCACGGCAGCCGCCTCGGCCACCGCCGGATGGCTGCATAAAACCTCTTCGACTTCCCGCGTTCCCAGGCGTTGCCCGGCCACGTTGATGACGTCATCATCACGACCCATGATGAAATAATAACCATCCTCATCCCGCATGGCATAATCGAAGGTGGCGTACATTTCATGGCCAAAGCGGGAAAAATAGGTTTTCACGAAATGGGCATCATCGCCCCAGACCGTGGACATGCAACCCGGGGGGAGGGGAGCATGAATCATGAGGGTCCCTTTTTCGTTGGCGGCCACGGGCTTTCCTGAAACCTCGTCTACCAGATGCATATCATAGCCATAGGCAGGTCTGGCGGGCGAACCGAACTTGGTTTCCAGCAAGCCAAGACCGACAAAATTGGTCAGGATGGGCCAACCGGTTTCTGTTTGCCAATAGTTGTCTATAACGGGCTTGAGCAGGGCGTCGGCTATCCAGCGATGGGTTTCCCGGTCCAGAGGCTCACCCGCCAGGAAAAGGCAACGCAACGAATCAAGATCATATTTTCGGATCCATTCAGCCTTGCTCCTCTTCAACAGCCGGATTGCCGTGGGTGAGGTGAACATGCAGTTGACCCGGTGTTTTTCGACGAGGGACCACCAGATGCCGGGATTGGGCCGGATGGGCAAGCCTTCGTAAACAAGGGTCGTGGCACCGGTAAGCAGGGGGGCATAGACAATATAGGAGTGACCGACGACCCAACCGATGTCCGAGCCGGAAAACATGACCTCGCCAGGCTTGACACCAAAAATATGCTCCATGGAGGCACGGAGGGCCACGGCGTGGCCGCCGGTATCCCGTTGGACCCCTTTCGGTTTACCCGTGGTGCCGGAAGTATAGAGAATGTAGGACGGATGGGAGGAAGGAACCCAGACCGGGGCCACCCGGGCAAGGACGTGACGTTGCATGCCTTCTGCCCAGTCGAACGTGTCAAAGTCGGGTTGGAAGGTGGTATCCAGGCCTCTGTTGAGAATCAATACTTTAGGTCGTGGGACATGGATGATGCGGAGGGCGTCATCCAGCAGGGGTTTATAAGGAATGATGCGACCGCCACGGCTGCCGGCTTCGGCAATGATCACCAGCCTGGGGGTGGCGTCGTCGATGCGGGAAGCCATGGCCGCCGAAGCCAGTCCGCCGAAAACGACAGAGTGGACCGCGCCAATGCGTACACACGCCAGCATGGCCACCACGGTTTCCGGAACCATGGGCATGTAAATCAACACCCGGTCGCCCAAACCAACGCCCAACTCCTGCAACAAGGCTGCGGCCTGGTTGACCTGTGCGTGGAGTTGAGTATAGGTGATGGTCCGGGTGTCATTCACTTCGGAGGAGGTCCAGATGATCGCGGCTTGATCACCCCGGGTTGGCAGATGCCGGTCCACGGCATTGTGGCAAAGATTGGTCAGACCGTCCGGAAACCATTTGGCAAACGGCGGTTGCGAATAATCCAGCACCTGGGTAAAAGGTGTCTGCCAATCAATATTCTTGGCCTGGGCGCTCCAGAACGTTTCCCGATTTTCGATGGAATCTTTATAAAAATGCTCATATTTTGACAGATTGTTCATCGTCATGGTTGACTTTCTGCAAAAAAGGTGGAAAAACGCTCGGATACAGCCATAAGTTCACTGAGGAAACCGCATTTGACAGAGATTTTATCAGGGCGCAACATTCCTGGAATGACACGGACACCATAGATGAATATTTCTGCAATTAAAATTTGAACATTTCGGCCATGATCCCTGATCAGGCCGAAGGCTTTTTTTGGGTGGTGGGCATCATGGGTCATGCCAGGATGACTCGGCGGTATGGTACACTGGAGGTGAAAGGATTGGGTAGGGGAAACCATCTGGTCACGGGGTGTCGTGTCGTTGCAAAGGCTAGGCAAGATGGAGACGACGAGGAATTACATTGATGGTTGGGAAACCATCCGGTCACGGGGAGTTGTGTCGTTGCACAGGTCGAGCCATGCCAGGCAAGATGGAGATGGCGAGGATTTACACTGACAGTGAGGAGATGCCGCATGAAGGACAATGTGGGAACAATGGATCGGGTGGTACGGGTCGTCAAGGGTGGGGTATTGATATCTCTGGTTTTTGTGGGACCGAAGGTGCGTTGGGGTTGGCTTGGGGTTTATCCGTTGCTTACCGGCTTGATCGGTACGTGCCTATTCTATGACATGCTGGGCTTTGACACGAAAGCTCCCAAGAAAAAGAGTTACCTGATCGAAAAATCCACAGTTTCCTGATCATTGTCTCTACTTGATTTCCATGAGGAGTCGGAAGCCCAGCAGGGCGTGGCTGTCGTCTGCACCGAAAAAGTGGCGGTCGGAAATATTGCCGCAATTCGGATCGATGATCCAGCCGCCTCCCCGACCCAAATGGATGATTTTTGAGCCCTGGGCGGGATTTGATTCAGGAGAGGATGCGCTGTTTTGGGGGCCGCCTGAGCCAAATTCCCGGAAATTGCCATTGACCAGTTCCCAGACGTTGCCAAACATGTCATACAGCCCCCATGCGTTTGGTTTCAACTGACCGACGGCGTAGGTTTTGCTGCCTTTGAACCAGGCATATTGGCCGATTTCGCCGTCGCTGTTTTGCAGAAAATTATTGGTTTTTTCGCCGGCGAGGGCTGCGTATTCCCACTCGGCCTCAGTTGGCAGGCGATAAAGGTTCGTTTTTTCAGCTTCATTCAATTTATTGATAAATTCCTGGACGTTGCTCCAGGTGATTCGTTCCACGGGCAGGGAGCCTCCTTTGGTCCTGCTTGGATTGTTTTCCATGACCGCTTCCCAGTGGTCTTGCGTGACTTCATATTTACTCAGATAGAACGGTTCGTGGATCACTTCTTCATGAAGGGGGACCTCGCTGTTGCAGATGTTCGAGGAATAGAAAGGACCCATGGAGAGTGAACCGGGCTGGATCAGGACAAACTCCATGCCAATACTGTTTGTATAATTTTTTTTCTTTTCAAGAATATTCTTTGCCTGGGCAGGTGCTGCACTGATGGATCCGGGACCGAGCATGAAGATCATCATCAGCAACAGAAATGGGTACATGGGCATCTCCTGGCGTACTCCGCAAACCCTGGCCACCATGGCAGGTTACAGCGGAGATTTATTCCTCGATCCCGGAAATTCGGGCAAACGGGTTCTGGCGGCGAAAATTTTCCTGACCATGGCGAAGAGCGTTTTCTTGTCGCAAGGATCAAATGCGTGTATCCTCTGTCAGGTCAGTCTGGTTGGTCAAGGGATGACACTATTGGAAGTTGCCGGAAATGATATGAAAAGTGTGGCGTTTTGCAGCCACTTTTTGGTACGCTTGGACGGGTTGTGTTTCTTGGTCGATCATTTAGGATAACGATAAGCGATGGCGAACATGTTTCGTAGATTCAGGTCTTGGGTTAAAGATAAGCTTCCTTATATTATTGTCTTTTTTGCAACGTTAATCATTATTATCGTTCTGATCTGGCCTCGCATCTTTATTTTTATTCGTTCCGGTGAAGCTGGAATTCTTTACCATGTGTTTACGTCTGGTACGGAGACCGACTATGTTTATCCGGAAGGATTGCATATCCTTATGCCTTTGAACCGTATGGAAATATACGACACGCGCATTCAAATTCTGTATGATGATTTTGAGGTTCTTACCAATCGTGGTTTGCCCATCAAACTGAATATTGCTGTCCGGTTTGCTCCCATCTACGAACTGCTTGGGCTTTTGCACCAAAATGTGGGACCGGATTATCCCTCGAAAATTATTTTGCCGCAAATAGAATCCGTCTTGCGGCGCAACATCGGTCGCCTTTCGCCTGAAGATATTTATACGAACAAGGATGGCGTGCAGAGCGAAATCATTGCCCTGGCCTTGCAGGAAGTCGGGGAAATGTATGTCAAGGTTGACAATATTATTATTCGCTCTGTGGAGCTGCCGGATAGCGTCAAAAATGCCGTTGAAGAAAAGCTTGTTTATGAACAACAGCTTCTTTCCTACGATTTTCGTCTCCATCTGGAAGAAAAAGAGGCCGAAAGAAAGCGTCTTGAGGCGGTGGGTGTTGCTGCCAAGAACAATATCGTATCCACTTCCTTGACGGATAGCCTCCTTAAATGGGAAGGAATCCGGGCAACGTTGGATATGTCCAAATCTGAAAATGCCAAAGTTGTGGTCATCGGATCTGGCAAGGATGGATTGCCAATCATATTGGGCAACCAATAGAGATATTCGATGGCAATGCATTATGAATTTCTCTTGAATTTTTTCAAACCAAATCCGAATGCGGGTCTCTGACATCGTGATGACCAAATCTCGTAAAATATTTTATACTATCCTGTCAGGAGTTATTATTATTCTGGCGGTTCTGTTGTGGAATTTAAAGAATAATATGCAGTTTTATGAGTATGTTCAGTCGAATATTGTTTATATTACGGAGACATTTGGATTAAAGCAAGAAGAGAATTCCGATATTGTCATTGGTGTTGTCTGGCCCGAGGGTGATGGTGGCTTTGTTGAAGGTGCCATGATGGCTCAGGAGCAAATCAATGCTCAGGGAGGTCTCAACCATAAGAAAATTCGTTTCATTATTGAAAATGAAACCAAATACCTGGAAAGTGCCCGCGCCGATCTGGCCCGTCATGGTCGTTATCGCAATGCCGCCCAGGACGCTGGCAGTCAGATCGCACGTAAACTTGTTGCCGAGAAAGGCCTGATCGCTGTCATCGGCCACAAAGATGTCAACGATACGGCACTACCTGCATCCATCACATATGAATCGAAAGGGATTTTGTTTCTTGCGTCTTCTGAGACAAATCCCCTTCTTACCCATATCAACTCCACCCTTACTTTCCAACTCCAACCGTCATCTGTCCGGATGGCACAAGAAATTATTCAGTTTTGTACTGATCAAAGTTATAATGATGTTGTCATCATTCATGCCCGTGACAGGGATAGTATTCAGACCGCTGCCTTCGTTAAAAAAATGTCAAGCGAGTTCGGCGTTAAAATTGTAACAAGTATCACGTTTTATAACAGAAGCCGGGAGGAATTGTCGCATGCGGATGTCAGCAATGTCACCTCCAGCTTATTGGCAGTAAAAAATTCCAGTTTCAATGCCATCATTTTAATTGGAGAGCCGATGGCTGCCCAGCAAATTGTCAAGATGAGCCGTAAGCTGGGTATTCATCAACCCTTCGTTGGTAGTGATGCCTTGGAATCAGATGTATTTTCTTCTTATGTCGGCCCCATGGGCAAGGGGACGGTCGTTGCCAGTGTTTTTGATGAAACGACATTTTACTATAGACAATTTTCCAAAGTTTTTGAAAAATACAGCAATGGAAAAAAAGCGGACGTCTATGCAGGTATCGGCTATGACAGCGTTCAAATATTGGCAAACCTGATCAGAAAGAATCATACATTGAATCCAGCAGACTTGGCACATGCATTGCGTTACCAAACGCCGTTAATCTACGGAGTGAGCGGTCTGTTTGGATTTACTGGTAAAGGTGAAAATTTTGGGAAGGTTTTTACGTTTAACGAGTTGAAATCGGATGAAAATGGAATCCTTAGTTTTGTTCCTTTGAAATACTATTAGCTAATTATAATTAACATATTCTAGATATTTCTGTAATTTAAAAATTAAAAAAAGGTAAAATAATCAAAAATTTACCAGAAATGCTCCGGTGAACGCTTGCCAGTAAATATGGAGATTATATGGTTGCCATCGTTTTGAGTGGTATCGGGTTGAGTCTGCTTATCGGTTACCTTGGCAGAAAAAAGAAGATGGGATTTTGGGGGTATTTTTTTGGATCAATTCTTTTGACGCCGATCATAGGTGTCATTTTGTTGCTGGCGGCGGATGATATAAAATAAATTTCAAATGCATGTGGTCCAAAATTGTTCTGTTTCCTTTTGAAGAATAATCCGTGGAACAGATGGCCCGGAGGTGGCAACGGCCAATGCTGCACGATAGCCTGGTTCGGCTGGTAGGTCGTGTATCTGGTGCGGGAATGCCAATTCAGAGGCAGAAGTCAGGCAACGAGGTGTCATGACAGATCTGGTTTCTTCAGGGTTGACGTTGACTGTAAATCCAGACAGAGGGTGGGAAAGTCCCACACCCAGGCATTTGATGTAGGCTTCCTTGCGAGTCCAACAGGCAAAAAAGGCTGTGTTGACTTGTTCTTCCGGTAGTTTTTTAAGATTTGCAAATTCGTCGTTCGAAAAAAATCGTTGGGCAAAATCCAGACGTTCCAGTGGGTGTGCCGGGCGAATTTTTTCAAGGTCCACGCCCAGGTCGTTGTTGCGTGCAATGGCGACGACTCCCCACTCTCCAGAGTGGGAGAGACTGAAATATAAGGGTGGTTTGCTCCCATCCAAGGTTGCTTTCAGGTAAGGTTTGCCATAGGGGGTAATATGAAAGTGGACTGATGTCGGGGATGTTATTAAATAACGTCCCAGCAAGAATCGCAAGAAACTGTGTGCGACGATATATTCTATGCGATGTTTTGCATAGTGAAATCGATCTGCTCTTTGTTGTTCTTCTTTAGAAAGAAACACGTACAGAGTATTAATCTGGAAAGGTGACGGATCAAGCCTTTTGAACCAAATATGGATTTCATTATCAGAGATAAATTGGATACAGTCCAACTATTTTTTCCCAGCTTTCTTGCACAGTTTGAACATTTCCTGCTCAGGTGTGCATTCCTGTTGGCAGTCTTTCGACTTCAAGGCTACTTCGGCATCACTTGAATAACGCCAACCTCCGGGCAGTTTTTCCAGATCAAGCACCATTTCTTTCCATTTTGGGTGCCCATTTTTTTTGAGGGTTGGAAAATTCCGACAAATTGATTTGACAAATTTAACAATATTTTCTTTGGATTGCAATCGGTTATATTCTTTTGACACCAGGTATGCCCTGACTGAAATTGTTGGGATATCTTCAGTAAGCCAAGGATAGCTCTCCTTTGGGATAACTGATTTATAATATGGGCCATTAAAAATTTTCGTGGTTACTTCATTGTTATAATCAACCTTGACCATCTTTATTAAGTTCTTGACTTTTTCTGGAAATTCTGCCAGTCTCCCCGATGGTTGACCTGTAACCATAAACAAAGCATCAACATCTTGGTTGAGCAGAGCATTCAATGAATCGTCAAAAGAATTGTCGCCGACTGTATAGAGTACATTTGATTCTTGAAGATCATTATTTGTCATAAGTTTATAAAATAAATGCCCAGTCAATGATGAGCCACTGGTTTTAGGTCCAAGGGAGATTTTTTTTCCATAAAGTTGATGCAGCCAATTTATTTGAGAGTCGGCGCGAACAATAATATGGACTTCTTCTTGATAAAGAGGCAGCAGGACCCTTAATTGATTGATCATTCCGATGGCATCCCTGTTGCCTTTTTCTGCTTCTACCTTGTAATGCAGCAAAACGTCCGATTGGACAATCGACATATTGACGCCAGGTTGGTGGCGCATGCGGATGACGTTTTCAATAGAGCCATTGCTGGATATCACAAAAAGTGATGGATTTTTGGGGTTTTGCATGATCATTTTGGCGTTCATACTGACAAAATCCACCAGATTTTGTCCAATTTTATAGTACGTAAATTTTTGATTGCCGGTTGATATACAATAATTTGGAAAATTCTCGCAGGGCTGATAATTTTGTCCCCATACCGGTTGCAACAGGCATAGCTGCAAGAGTATTCCTGCTGCAATTTGATATATGCCTTTAAGTTGACGCACTTATTTATCTTTCCTTGCCGGACGTTTTTTTATCGGTGTCTTGGTTTTTTGGGCCTTGATCATCGTTTCGGCCATCCAGCCCCCTGGACCCCGTGTTCATTTAAAAAAAACGAATGAAAAACTGGGATGGAGGTCCAGGAGGAAGCGGCTCTGCCCT
>JADGCO010000144.1 GCA_015228935.1 Magnetococcales bacterium
GAAGGGCTGCGCCCTTCCCCCTGGCGGGGTTTGGGGCGGAGCCCCAATAAAAAATCATTTCCAGTTAAAATAATATTTTCTGGGCAATAGATTTTTCATGGATACATTGTGTTCAGAAAAACTCCCAACCAGTCTGGATGATTCAGGAGGACGAACGGTGGCAAAAAAACGCATTGGGGTGTTGCTCTCCGGGTGTGGCGTGTTTGACGGGGCAGAGATCCATGAAGCAACCTTGACGCTGTTTTTTTTGGATCGGGCCGGAGCGGAAGCGATCTGCATGGCACCCGATATGGCCCAACACCACGTCATCAATCACATCACGGGTCAGGAGATGCCTGAATCCCGCAATGTGCTGATCGAGTCGGCCCGTATTGCTCGGGGCAACATTCGCAATTTGGCCACGGTGCAGGTGGCGGATGTGGATGCGGTCATTTTGCCCGGGGGGTTTGGGGCCGCGAAAAACCTGTCAACGGTGGCATTCGCCGGACCCCAGGCGCAGGTGGATCCCACCGTTGCGGCTTTTTTGCGGGGGGTGCAGGAGGCCGGCAAGCCCATCGGGGCGTTGTGTATCTCTCCGGCGGTGATTTCGCGCATATTTGCCGACCAGGGGTTGACGCTGACCATCGGCACCGATCCCGGCACCGCCGGTGCCATTGCGGCCATGGGCAACCGCCACCAGGAGAGCGCCGTGGATGCCATTGTTGTGGACCAGGCCCATAAAATCGTCACATCGGCGGCCTACATGTGTGCGGCGAGCATTGGCGAGGTGGGGCAGGGGATCGAAAAACTGGTGGCTGAAGTGTTGCGGCAGGCCTGATCATGACCGGACGTTTACTCTATGCGGCGGGTGAAAACTCGGCGGACATGTTCTACGCCACCGGTATGATGACTCCGGATCCGTTTTTGTTTGTGCAGGATGCTTCCGGACGCCGCCATGTGGTGACTTCGGCCCTGGAGATTGACCGGACGCGCCGGGTATCCCGGGTGGATGAGGTTCACGATTGGGAACCTTTGCGCAAGCGCCATATCGAGGAACATCCGCTATCTTCACCGGACATGACCGATTTGATCGACCGCTTTCTGCGGCAACTCGGCTTGCGCGAGGTGTTGGTTCCCCGCGATTTTTTCGTGGGGGTGGCGGATGGCTTGCGTCAGCGTGGGGTGACGGTGACGGTGGCATCCGGTAATTTCTGGCCGGAGCGGGAGCGCAAACGTCCGGCGGAGGTGGAGGCGATTCGCCAGGCACTTGCCATGACCGGGCGGGCGATGCAAGCTGGGATTGGCCTGATTATTGCTTCGGATATAGGAGAGGATGGTTGGCTCCATTTGGATGGCGCGCCGCTCACCAGTGAACGGGTGCGGGCGCGGATCAACAGCCATCTGGTGGCGGAAGGGGCCATGCCCCGGAATACCATCGTGGCGGGTGGTCCCCAGGGGGCGGACCCGCATGAAATGGGTTCGGGTCCCTTGCTGGCGCACTGGCCGATCATTCTGGATGTGTTTCCGCGCGTGGAAGAGAGCGGCTACTGGGGTGACATGTCCCGTACCGTCTGTCGCGGCAAACCCACGGATCGGGTGCGGCAGGCGTGGGAGGCTGTGCGCCAGGCACAGGAGGTGGCCTTTTCCCGAATCCGACCCGGCGTTGCCAGCGAAGAGATCCATGCCGCCGTGAGCCAACATTTGACGGCAGCCGGATTTTTGACGGGTCCAACCCCGGATGGACGCCAGGGAGGTTTTTTCCACGGTACCGGCCATGGTCTGGGTCTGGAGATTCACGAAGCGCCCCGGATTGGTACGAAAGGCCAGATTCTGGAAGTGGGCCATGTGGTGACTGTGGAACCAGGCCTTTATTATCCTGACATGGGTGGGGTGCGCCTGGAAGATGTCGTTGTCGTGGAGGAGGGGGGATGCCGGAATCTGACAGAGTTCCCCAAATATCTGGAGGTATGAAAGCGAAGACCTCTGGCAAGGTCGAGACGGTGCAATTTTAAATGTGCAAGGAAAGCACGGATCGCCCCAGGCAGAATTCATGCCGGGAGGGGATCGGAATGGAAGGACCATGAAAGCATCTCCCAACCGTGAACAGCAGGTATTTCTGATTGTTGGCGGGGTCATTTTTGGCTTGATCCTGGTCGTGGTGATCTACAACATGATCCAGGATCCGAAACAGACGGTGGTTGAAGAGGTTCGGCGTCCGCTCGTGGTGGCCCCGGCCAATCGGCCATCCGAGGATGCCAAGCGACCCTGGATCGAAACCGTCAAACCGGCACCGATTTTTGAAAACGCCCAAAATCAGGCCGGTACACCACCGGAACAGGCCGAAGCCCAGGCGACTGAAGGGGCGGCACCCGGAAGTGGCGGAGGTCCGGATCAGACGGCTGCCGTGCATCAGGCAGGTGGGGCCGGGCAGGGTGGAACACCACCTGTTGCGGCTGCCGTGGCACAGCACCCGGCCACAGCCAAAAAAGGGAACAAGGTGGCCCCCGGAGCGACCAGACCCGGCGGGGCAGCCGATCCCATTGGCACCTGGGCGGCACGGGAACAGGTGATGCCGGAACCGGAAGAGGGACCACCACCCAAGGCCAGGACACCCGCAGCGTCTGGCAAACCAACCCAGACGACACGGGAAACGGATCCACGACAGCAGCGCTCGACACACAACGACCCGGCAGCGGCCAAGGCTCCCAAGCCAACAGCAACTGCGCCAGCCCCGATGCCGCAACAGGCCAAGGCCTCTCCTCAGCCGGCGCAATCCCCCAGGGAAGAAACTGCGGATGCCACCGGTGGCTATACGGTGCAGTTGGGATCCTTCAGCAGCAGTGATCGGGCCAAGGCTGTTCAGGAAAAGGTGAAGAGTGTGGTGTTCGAGGGTCATGCCATGCCCCAGTTCCAAAAAGCCAATACCGTGAATGGTCAATCCCATTACCGGGTGCGGTTGGGACCTTTCGCCAGCCAGAAACAGGCCGAACTGGCAGCCCAGTTGGTCAAACGACAAACCGGATATGATGGCAAGGTACTCTCTCCGGGAAAATAATCGTTGCATGGCAGGGTATCCATCCCGGGATAAATAATCGTTGATCGGTGAACCGGCTGAATTGTAAATATCGCCACGAAGGGGTATGAATAACCCCTCCGTGGCGGTTTTGTTTTCTCTTTTGGATTATCTGTTGTTGAAGGGACACCTTGCAGAAGGGTTGGCAGATGGCAGAACTTGTGACAGAAGGAATTCAATATCGCTACGGGCGGCAACGAGTGCTGAATGGTGTGGACCTGACTGCCGGGCCGGGCGTGTGCGTTGTGCTGTTTGGTGCCAACGGTTCAGGAAAATCAACCTTGTTGTCAATCCTGGCCACCCGTTTTCGTCTGCGGGAAGGACGTTATTTTCTGAATGGCCTGAATGTGGCCGAGGGGGAGGGGGATGCTGCCCGGGGACAACTGATGCTGCTGGGACATCATACCCACCTGTACGGCCATCTGGATGCCCTGGAAAATCTGCGTTTTTTTTGTGACCTGCGCGGGTTGGCCGTGACGCCGGAACGGTTGCTGTCCGCAGTGGAATCGGTCGGCCTGGGGCGTTTTTCACGGCGACCGGTGCGCGGCTTTTCCGCCGGCATGCGCAAACGACTGGCCCTGGCGCGGGTGCAACTGGCCACACCTTCACTCCTGCTCCTGGATGAGCCATACTCGGCCCTGGATGCGGCAGGCGTGACGTGGTTGAATGAGATGCTGACGACCTACCTGACTGGTGGCGGTACGGTGGTCATGGCCAGCCATGATCCGGAACGGGTGGCGGCCTTGGTCCACGTTCCCCGCCATTTGGAATCGGGACGTCTGGTTCCCCTGAGAGGCTGTCCATAAACATGATAATTTTTAAAAAAACGAATAAAAAACTGGGATGGAGGTCCAGGAGGAAGCGGCTCTGCCCTTCCTCCTGGCGGGGTTTGGGGCGGAGCCCCAATAAAATCTTTCTTTCCAATTTTTTTTATCCGAGAGTTCATGGACAGCCTCTCAGAGGCAGTTGCACGACGCCTCCATCATGGTGGTAGATGAGCTATTCTGAAATGAAGGATTTTATTGAGGAGAAACCGGCTTGTTGAGGGCAGCCTACAGAATTGCCTGGAAGGATGTGGTCGGAGATTTTCGGCGGCGGTCCACATTGTCGGCCATGCTGTTTTTTGCCATTGCCGTGCTGGTGGTGTTTCAGGCCGCCTTCGAACCGGATCGCCAGGAGGCCAACCGCCTGTTGCCCGGCCTGCTCTGGGTGACGGTGCTGTTCACCAGCCTGGTGGGCCTGGGGCGGGTGTTTCAGGCCGAAGAGGAAGATGCTGCCTTCGAGGGTCTGCTTCTTTCCCCCATGCCACGTGGGGTCTTGTATCTTGGCAAGTGGTGGGGCAATCTGTTCCTGACGCTGCTCGTGGAAATTTTGTTGCTGCCCTGCATGCTGGTTCTGTTCAACGTGGATGCCTGGGACCGGCTGCATGTGATTCTGGGAATCCTGGTGCTGGGTACCCTGGGATTGACTGGTCTTGGCGTGTTGCTGGCGGCCCTGACCCAGGCGGCCCGTTCCCGGGAAACCCTGCTGGCCCTGTTGCTGTTGCCGCTTGTGGTCCCCCTGCTGATCGCCGGGGTGCAGGCGACCGGTATCGCCCTGACCCAAAACGGCAACATGCTACCCTGGTTGCAGCTTCTGGTCATTTTCGATGTGGTCTATCTCTCCATGGCCCCCTGGGGGTTTGGCTGGCTGGTAGAGGAGTGACATGCCGTGATCAATTTTCTGGCCCGGATTCAGAAATATGTGGGGGGAGTGGCCCTGCTGCTGCTGCTGGTCGGTTTGTACCTGGTCATCAACGCCCCGCCGGATTTTCAGCAGGGCAATTCGGTGCGCATCATGTTCATCCATGTGCCGTCGGCCCAGATGGCTCTGTTTCTCTATCTGGTCATGACCGGGGCCAGTGTGTTGTACCTGTGGAAACGCTACGAAACGGCGGATATCATCGCCGAGGCGGCAGCACCCGTGGGGGCGGCCTTCTCTGTCGTGACCCTGGCCACCGGTTCCATCTGGGGCAAGCCCATGTGGGGGGCGTGGTGGGCCTGGGATGCCCGGTTGACCTCCATGCTCGTGCTGTTGATCATCTATGTCGGGGTGATGGCCATGCGCAGTGCCCTCGATGAACCCGCCAAGGGAGCCAAGGCCACCGCCATCCTGACCCTGGTGGGAGCCGTCGATCTGCCCATCATCCATTTTTCGGTGGTCTGGTGGCGTACCCTGCATCAACCCTCTTCGTTCGCGGGGAAGGTCAAACCGGCCATCGCCGGTCCCCTGTTGACTCCCCTGTTGATCATGGCCCTGGCTTTTGCCATCATGGCGGCCTACCTGGTCATCCTTAAAACCAAAAATGTGGCTGACCAGCGTCGTCTGGATGCCCTGGACAGCGAAGGAACCGGGCATGTCTGACACTCCGAAAATCCGGCTGACCAGGGTCGTCCGGTCTGGCACTGCGAAAATCCGGCTGACCAAGGCTGTCCGGATCTCCCGGTTGGCGAAGGAACCGGGCATCTCCGATGATACGAATAACCTGGCTGACCAGCGCTGTCTGGATGCCCTGGATCGCGAAGGAATCGAGCATGGCTGATTATTCGAATTATGTTTATGTTGCCTACGGCATTGCCCTGCTGGTCTATGGGGGAATGACCCTCCTCTGGCAGCGCCAGGGTCGGCATCTGCGGGAACGGCTGGTTCAGGAAGGACGGAATCATGGCCAACAAAAATAAAAGAGTGATGCTCATCGTGACCCTGGTCATGGTGGGGGGTGCCCTGCTCACCCTGCTCTATACCTCGTTTACCGACTCCCTGGTCTACTTCCATACCCCCACGGAAATTCGCCAGAAATCAGCCGAGTTCGAGGGCCGCAAGGTGCGTATCGGCGGGATGGTCCAGGCCGGTTCGCTGGTCCGGAAAGGGGGATCTCTGGAGGTCAACTTTCTCGTGACCGACGGCAAGGGTGAGGTGATGGCCCATTACAACGGTGTGTTGCCGGATCTGTTCCGGGAAGGGCAAGGGGTCGTCGTGGAAGGGGTCTGGCGAAGCGGGGTTCCCCACTTCGAGGCCACCTCGGTCCTGGCCAAGCACTCTGAAGATTACATGCCGGTCTCCATGACCGAAGAGGGCCTGGAAAAGGCCCGCCGTTCCATTCTCAAGACGGTGCAGTGACCGCCATGTGGATCGAAGTGGGACATTTTGCAGCACTGACAGCCCTGGCCATGGCCTTGACGCAGACCGGTGCCGGGGTGCTGGGCGGCATCCTGGAACGTCCGGTCTGGATTCGTGTCGGTCGCCAGGCGGCCCTGATGGTTGCCCTGCTCCTGACCGTGGCCACTCTCGGCCTGGTCATGGCGTTTCTTCAGCATGATTTTTCGGTACGCTATGTGGCCGGCCATGCCTCGTTGAAACTGCCCCTCTTTTACCTGGCCACCGCCATGTGGGGCGGTCACGAAGGGTCCCTGCTCCTGTGGGTGTGGCTGCTTTCGGTCTTCGGTGCCCTGGCCATCTGGCGGCATTGGTCCACCCATGCGCACTCCATGCCCTGGGTCCTGGGCATTCTGGGCGCGGTCGTGGTGGGCTTTCTGCTGCTGGTCCTGTTTCTCTCCAGTCCGTTCGAACGCCTTTTTCCCGTACCGCCGGATGGGCGGGATCTCAACCCGCTTCTGCAAGATCCCGGCATGGTTTTTCATCCCCCCTTTCTCTATCTGGGCTATGTCGGATTCTCCGTCCCGTATGCCTTTGCCATGGCCGCCTTGATCAATGGCCGTTCCAGTTCCGAATGGATCCTGGCCACGCGCCGCTGGACCCTCTTTGCCTGGGCCATGTTGACGACCGGGATTGTTTTCGGGGCTTATTGGGCCTACTACGAACTGGGATGGGGTGGTTACTGGGCCTGGGATCCGGTCGAAAATGCCTCCTTCATGCCCTGGCTGACCGCCACCGCCTTCTTGCACTCGGTGATGGTCCAGGAGCGGCGCGACATGTTCCGCACCTGGAATTTGTTCCTGATCATCACCACCTTTGCCCTCTCCCTGCTCGGTACCTTTCTGGTGCGTTCCGGGGTTTTGTCGTCGGTGCATGCCTTTGCCAACGATCCGGGGCGCGGGGTGTTCATCCTGATCTTCATGGCGGTGTTGTTGATTTTTTCCTTTGGGGTCCTTGTCACCCGGGCGGACATCCTCAAAAGTGCCGCGCCGCAACTGGATACCCTGGTCTGCAAGGAAAGCGCCTTTCTGTTCAACAACATGTTTTTCGTGGTGGCTTCCCTGACCGTGTTGTTGGGAACCCTGTATCCCCTGGCCTTGGAAACCCTGGGAGGGGCCAAAGTGTCGGTGGGTGCCCCTTATTTCAACAAGGTGTTTGTCCCAATCATGTTGTGCATGCTGGCCTTGATGGGGTTCGGTCCAGCCATTCCCTGGCGGCGGGCCAATGCCGCAGTGTTGGGTCGTGAATTCATGCCGTTTCTACTTCTGGCGGTCTTGGCGGCTCTCCTGGCCTGGTTCTTGGGCGTGCGCCATCCTTATGGCGTGGCCAGTGTGGGACTCATCGTGTTTGTGGTGATCACCCATGTGCAGGATTTGCGCAAGGGCGTTGCCGCCAGACGGCGGCGGGAACCCGGTTCCATTCCAGTTGCCCTGGGGCGGCTCGTCATGCGCAATCGACGCCGGTATGGGGGATTCGTGACCCATCTGGGCATCCTGATGATGGTGGCCGGCTTCATCGGTTCGGGTCTGTTTCAGCAGGAACGGGATCTGGTCATGCGGACAGGGGATGTCATGCGGATCGGCTCCTGGCAATTGACCCTGGAATCCATGGGCCGGGCAGCCCAGGACAACTGGCAGGCCGATGAAGCGGTCGTGCGGGCGGTCAAAGGGTCAACAACATTGACCCTGCGTCCCCAAAAGCGTGTCTACAATGGCAATTCCCAGCCCACCACCGAGGCGGCCATCCATACCACCTGGCGCGAGGATCTCTATGTCGTGCTGGGGGATCCGGTGGCTGAAGGGGCCTGGGCCTTCCGGATCTATGTCAATCCTTTGGTGGCCTGGGTCTGGTGGGGGGCAGGAGTGATGGCATTCGGGGTGATTCTGGCGATGATGCAGGGCAGGCGGTTGCGGAGAAACAAAGAGTAAAAATGATTAAAAGAAGGTATCTATTCGGAACCCTTGCTAAAAAAGGGTTTGATATGAAAGACTTTGTTGGGGCTCCGCCCCAAACCCCGCCAG
>JADGCO010000145.1 GCA_015228935.1 Magnetococcales bacterium
GGGGGAGGGTGTTTTTTTAGTTCTTCAATGGCATGGCGAGGAAATTCGGCAAGAGCAGATCCGGATTTCCTTGAGATAGTTTTTGATGGCGCGTGGGTTGGGAGGGAGTATTCTGGACAGGAATGTGGCGTATTTTTCTTCCCATTCCGGCGGCATGATCCCCTGGATGAAAGTGGACAATTGTTCCTGGCTCGGAGTGGGCAGATGCAGGCGCACTTGAAAGAGTTTTTCCACATATTGCGCTGCTTCCTGGCGGGAATATCCCCCGGCTTTTTCCACCGCCGCTTCTACATGCACCCGGTCCAGACCAAACACAAAGACACAAAAGCGGCTGGCAAGATAAAGCTTGATCGATTCCAACAGGTCAAACGCAGTCTTGTGATGGCAACGGTCCAGATCGTCAATGAAAATCACCAGACGTGCCCGGGTATCCTCCCTGCCGGCATTGACCAGTTGCAACACCGCCTTTTCAAATTGCAGATGAAACCGCTGGGCATTCAATAAACCGGAAAAATGCTCCTTTTCCTGGCGCTGCCGGGCATCGCTCACATGTTTTGCAAAATCCTTGAATGTGTTCGACAGGCCAAACTTTGCTGATATGTCCTGAATCATGCCGTTCAGGGCATGGATGCCGGCTTCGATGACCACATCGGTCTTTTGGGTCAGATTGTTCGTGATTTTGCTGACGGGGGTCAATTGTTCGCGAATTTCATGCAACAGGGGAATGAGAGGATGGGGTTCATGTTGGTATTGCCAGGGGTTGAACCAGACCGTTTTGATTTTTTTAAGTTGATCATGCGGGACTTCCAGGTTGGCCGAAATGGGGCCGGGCCACGTTTCTCGTATGGAAAATACCGTCCCCTGCGCGACGAGTTCCTTGCCTCCCAACGCCCGCATGAGGGTGCGCAGCATGGAAGTCTTGCCGGCTCCCCAGCGTCCGCCAATGGTCATGGCGAAAGGGGGGGTTGCTTTTCGGATAATGTCGATGGCTTGGCGGGCAAAACCATCATAGCCCAGAAGATGAACCGCAGTGGTCCACTGATCGTTCTGGAAAGCATCCGGTGGGGCATTGTTGGCCATGACTCATTTCCAGGTGCAATTTCCCGAGTTTCTGCCTGGTTTCAACTTCATGTGTCGCTGACCGTTTCGTCACCAAAGACATCTTGCAACGAACGCGCATCAATCGCCCGATCCATCCATATATCCAGGGTGTCCAGATCAGCAGCACGAACTCCCGATTCAACCCAGGATGGCAGGCCAGAAAAATGACGCCGCAGGATGCGCAGCAAGATGTCAGCCCGTTCCTCTTTGCGACCTTTTTTATGACCTTCCTGTTCCCACTCTTTGGTCCATCTTACAGCGGTTTCTGCCAGCATGACATGAACCTCCTTCAGATCGTTGATCTCCGGAATGGATTCCGGCAGAACAGGATTTTTTTTGGACAGTCTTGGCAACAGAATCTGCACCAACCAGTTGGCAAATGTTCGGCGCAACTCGTTCAGGTGTGGACCTTTCAGCCACAGGTCCAGCTCCTGGACCACCTGTCGAACGTTATCCAGGGTGCGGCTTTTTTCCAATCTGAACAGCGCCGCGACCACATTTTGCATGGATCGCAGATCACTTTCCTGGAAGCGATGTTCATCGATCAACAGATAGTGCATGTGTGGACGGCAGGCTTCCAGGCCAGGTGGATATTTCTCGATCAGGTCGGCAACATTCAGTGCCGCCGTCCAGCGACTTGGCCCATTGTACAACACGATGGGAGCCACCGGAGGAAATTTTTGACGGATTTTCCACACAAGATCATTGATTCGTTTGCGAAAGTCATCGCTCACATAGACCGGATTGACCTTTTCCAGGGTGGAAAAATCCAGTCCGGAAACCCAATCCGCATGGATGAAACCTTCGACAAGGTCCTGGACCATCCGGGAATGTGAGAAAAACTTGTTATAACCGAGATCATGGTCATGCATAGAGATCAATCCACAAACTCGACATTCAACATATGCACCGAGCAGGAGATGCACGGGTCATAGGCCCGCAACAACATTTCCATGTGCAACGTCAATTTTTCCCTGGACATGTGCGGCAGCATCTGCGGGACAAAAGCCTTCATGTCCTGTTCGATATTGTTGATGTTTTGACTCGTGGGAATGATGGCATTGGCGTTGCTGCAACGCCCCTCGGCATCGAAGACGTATTCATGGAAGAGAATGCCACGGGGCACTTCGACCGCCCCGACGCCCCATCCAGGTCCGGGTGTGTGGCGGATATCCTCTTCTTGCAAGCCGCCATTGAGGACGGTTTCCATCATGGCCAGGCTGTTGTGGGCGCAATGGACAATTTCGACCACCTGGGCCACGGTGTTCATGTAGGGATTGTAGCAGGGAACCTGGAGTCCCAAGGCGGCGGCGACCTCCTGGGCCTCCGGGCGCAGTTGGGCAAAATTGTTGTTCACCCGCGCCAGGGCACCGACGGCATAGGATTCACGATGCCAGCGTGACCATTGGCTGGTGGAATGGGCCACGGTAAATTCATTGGTGACTGACCGGTAGTCGCGAATCGGTACCCCTGCCCTGGTGTCGGAACTGAAAACCTCACCATCATACAGGGCATATTCATCGGGATGTTTCAGGGAGACAAATTCGGTCTCCCGTTCGTAGGGGGGAATTTGCAGGGTTTTGACCACGTCGATGGTTGCCTGCAAATCCGGCACGGCGGCGAGCAGACGGTTCCGTACCTGCTCGATCCGGTCCAGATCCGGCAGTTTGCGCCAGCCTTTCAAGGTATTGCTCATGGGATGGAGGGTGCGTCCTCCCAGAACGGCGGTATAATCATTGGCCAGCTTTTTCAGGCGCAGGGCACGTTTCACCACTTCGGGATGGGTTTTGATCAGGGGCAAGACGCTGGGCGCACCCACAAAATCCGGCACGGCCAAAAAATAGACATGCAGGACATGGCTTTGCAAAAACTGCGACTCGTTGAGCATTTTGCGCAACAGGAGGGTTTGCGGGGAGATGGTGATGCCCTGTGCATCCTCCACGGCCCGGGTGGCCGCCAACTGGTGACCGACGCAACAAATGCCGCAAATGCGCCCCACCACCCAGGGTATGTCCTGTGGCAGCATGCCCCGGGTGAAACTTTCGAAAAAGCGGTTGGCCTCGACGATGCAGAGTTTGACCTCTTCCACCACCCCATCCCGGGTATTGATGCGGATGCTGCCGTGTCCCTCGACGCGGGTCACATGGTGGACATCGATGGTATAGCTTTTGGTCGTGGGGGTCATATCCGTCTCCCTTTCCCTGGGGGTTCCGCGCTGCAAAACAAACGGTACCGATTCTGGATGGAGGCCTCGGTGGCCCCTTTTTCGCGGAGCAGGGCCTGATGCGCGGCCAGGTTGGCCTGCGGCAACAGGCCACGGCAGCCATCGCACCGGTAACCCTGGGTCACGCAAACGGCCTGGCAGCCACCATGGGTGATCTGGCCCATGCAGGTTTCGCCATGATCGAAGACACATTCATTTTCATTGATTTTGCATTCGACACAGACGGCCTGGACCGGAAAATGTGGGGTGGTGCCACTGACCAGGGCCTTGACGAGATGGACGAACTCATCGGCCACGATGGGACAGCCGCGCAGTTCAAAATCCACCGGGACAATCTCCTTGACGGAGCGCACCCGGGTATGTGCCCAGAGGGGCCAGTAATCGGGATCGGTTTGTACCAGGTTGCGGGCGGCTTCGCCGTAGACGCGCTTGTAATTTTCCGCTGGGGCGACAAAATTGGCGCGGGCCTGGACATTGCCCATGCAGGCACAGGCCCCCATGGCCACCAGAACGGTGCTGCGGGCACGGATGCCCCGCAACCGCTGGGCGTCTTCTTCCCGGTTGATGCTGCCTTCGATGAAGGCCACGTCGCAACGGGGCGCGGTTTCCGACATGGCCTCGCGAAACTCGACAATATCCACCAGGGCGAGCAGATCCAGGAAGACATCCTCGCAGTTCAGTACGGTCAGTTGGCAACCTTCACAACTGGCAAAATCAAAGAACGCCACTTTCGGTTTCATCGCCATGCCTCGGGAAGATTTTCAATGTGGACGCAAGGGAACGCCACGTCTGGTTTCATCGGAATGCCTCGGGAAGATTTTCAATGAGGTCGAACCGGAAAACCGGTCCTTCCTGACAGCAGGTGACGTGGTTGATCTGGCAGTGGCCACATTTGCCGACGCCACATTTCATGCGGCGTTCCAGATCGACAAAAATCTGGTTGTGAGGCACGCCACGGGCATTGAGTTCCATGATGACGAACTTGTACATCACGGGTGGTCCGCAGAGGGCCACCACGGTGTTGTCGGGTTGCATTTTCAGGTCGGCGAGGGGTTCGGTGACCAGTCCCACCTCGCCATCCCAGGTCAGATGGGCGGTGTCATCCACCAGCCGGATGATCCGGATTTTTCCCTGGCCGTTGTCCAGACGGGACCAGGTCTGGACCTCTTCCCGGTAGAGTTCGTCTGCCGGGGTACGGCAACCGCTGATGAGGGTGATGGAGCCATAGAGTTCCGGTTGTGCCAGGATCGGTTGGATCAGGGAGCGCAGGGGAGCCAGGCCCAATCCGCCTGCCACGAACAGGACATCCCTGCCCCGAAAATCGGCCAGATTGAATCCGGAACCGAAAGGTCCCCGCACGCCCACTTTCCGGCCCGGTTGCAGACCGTGCAAAACCTGGGTGAGGGTGCCGACATTCCGGATGACCATTTCCAGAATGGTGTCGGTGCGTGGACCGCAGGAGATGGAGATCGGTGCCTCGCCGATGCCCAGTTGGGAGAGCATGACGAATTGTCCCGGGCGATGTCCCAGGGGTTGAGGCAGTTCGACCTTGAAATATTTTTCCCGGGCGGTCATGGTCTTGATTTCGAGAATCCGGGCCATGCGCGGCAGGTAGAGTTTTTTGTCGAAGGTGGCGTTGGTATCGATACCGGGTGTGATCATGGGCGCACCTCCGCATTTTTGGCCAGATCGTTGACGATATTGAAGATGTCAATATTGGCGGTACACTGGCGGCCACACCGTCCGCAGCCGGTGCAAAAGCTGGTTTCGGCAAAATGCCGGGTCAGATATTCAAATTTGCGTTTGACGCGATGGCGTTGGCGGGCTGCCGGTTGCGGGCGGAAATTGTGTCCGCCGGCCACTTCGGCAAACCCGGGCAGCATGCAGCCATCCCAGGTTCGGGTTCGCTGGCCCGCATGGACGTTTGTGATTTCGAAATCGTCATGCACATCGAAACAATAGCAGGTCGGGCAGACCAGATTGCAGGTGCCGCAGGAAAAACAGCGTTCGACATGCTGTTCCCAGACGGGTGATTGCCATTGTTTGGCGATGATACCGGGAAGATTGGTCAGGGCGGTGACAAATTGGCGTCCGAAGGGTTTGGTGCGCATTTTTTCGGCCCTGGCCTTGTATGCAGCGACATCCGGGCAGACTGGAAAATTTTCACCCTGCACCAGGGCTTTGCCCCGGTCCGACTGGATTTCCAGCAAAAGATCATCCGCAACCGGGGTCAGAAAAACATCGGCGTTTTGTCGCCAATGGAGGGAGCCGGCGGCATCACAGAAGCAGGCATCGTCACAGGGTTGCAGGCAGTCGTGGGCGATGAGCGTGGTATGGGCACGGCGCAGCAGATAGTGGGGATCGCCGTGACCTTCATGATTGGCCCGATCCATCAGGTGAATACCTTTGAGATCGCACGGGCGAACCCCGGCCAGAATGCGTGGGGATTCATCCATGGCCGGTTCCATTTCCGGATCGTCAGGGCGTTCCTGGCGATAATGGAACAAGACTTCGTTGGCCGGGGCCAATTTTTTTCCTGGGGGAACCAGCGTTGGATGGTACCGTTCGAACTGAACCTCCGATCCTTCCTGCACCGGTTTGAAACGCAGGGCGGAGTGTCCGGCACGTTGTGGAAAATAAACGGTATTTTTTTGTGCCAAACGTCGTATCCAGGCGGATACGGCCTCTTTCCGGACCAGAAACGCATTCATGATTGCTGCCTCCTGTTCATGCCACAGCGCAGCACGATGGAAGTTGTCGAGAAGTTTGTTCTACGGTATCGGGGGATTCCTCGCAAGGATCATGCTGAGTTTGACAGATTGGGATGGAATATGGGGGATCCATCCAGGCTGTTGGGACAGGATAGGCCAAAAATACCCCTTTCAGGATCAACCTGCATGATGCGACTGGTTTATCAAACAAGTCCATGTATCCGGCGAAAGATGTCAAAGTACTCAATCCCCCGCCGGTATTATGGGCTTCTTTTTGTGCCAGAGTCCAAGGCATGGATGGGAGCATGGTGCGTGGATTGTGGTGAAGGGTGGTACCATTGCCGCAGTTGCGTAATAATGGTTTGGGGATGATTTGGGGCGAAGAGGGTTTTTGACGATATGGACGATTCAACGAGACTGGGAGAGACAGATTATGGAGCGGAGCAGGGGAAAAGGGATTCTGTTGGGCATGGTCATGGTTGTGGCTTGGGGTTGGATGAACCCCGGATTTTGTGAAAAGGGGAGGGATTTGGAATTCGTGCGTGTTCCGGGAGGGTGTTTCCAGATGGGCAGCAGCGACAGTGATGCCTACGATGATGAGCAACCCTTGCACGAAGTGTGTCTGGACACGTTTGAGATCGGCAAATATGAAGTCACTCAGGCTCAATGGCGGGCGGTCATGGGCAGCAATCCGGCGGAATATTCTGCCTGTGGAGACGAGTGTCCCGTCGAGCAGGTTTCCTGGGATGATGTCCAGGCATTCATTAAAAAATTGAATGTGCAGGGGACGGATCAATATCGGTTGCCGACCGAGGCGGAATGGGAATATGCCTGTCGCTCCGGGGGCAAGGCAGAAAAATACAGTGGTGGCCAGGGTGCCGACCAGGTGGCCTGGTATGGGGACAACAGCAGCCGAACGACCCACCGGGTGGGCACAAAGGCTGCCAATGGACTGGGCATTCACGACATGAGCGGCAATGTCTATGAGTGGGTCCTGGATACCATGACGGTTTACAAAAAGGCCTCGCAAAAGAATCCGGTATTTGACAGTGGTGATGTGCGTTTGATGCGGGGAGGTTCCTGGCTTCTGGGTGCCCGGACCGTGCGTTGCACGAGTCGGGTGGATGATGCCACCGGCTTTCGGAATGGACTGGTTGGAACCCGTCTGATCCGGATTCGGCAACCTCCATCACCGAAGAATTGATTGGATTTCTGAAAAATCTATAACCAATGGCTCATGGAAATTCGTGTGGTGAGTGAATATCCTGCATACTGCCTGCTTAGGTATGGAGCATGTTTATGGGAAGGGCTGCGTGACAGGTGAAGTGGCGTATTAAAGTGGCGTATTCTGGGTGATTGGGAGGATTTGAGATGGCTGAAGACATTCAAAATACCATTACCTCTGAGCAGAAAGAAGCTGCGCAGGTTTTGGACGATCTGACCTCTCTTAATCAGCAGGATACGACCGATACTGGCCAGAACAGTGCGATAGAGCAGGCAGGTGCTATTCACGCCACGGATAATTCTGATCTGGCGAACCAGCAGCCTGACCACATCAACTTCAATCCCCCGGCTCCCAATGAGCAGGAAAATGCTCCTGTTCTTGAGGCTGTCAATGTTGTAACGGATTCTCCTGAGCCGATTCCGACGGTGCCTCCGATTGACAACCCGCAAGGTGGGCAGCAGGAACCTGTTCCGCCCCCGCCGACGGGTATTCCGGAATATGAACCGATTCAATTTACGCCTCCCGGGCAGACGCCTGTTGCTGGTCAACCTGTTGCGCCTGAGCGTTTGGAACCCACCCCATTGCCGCAGGAAATTCCTGGAGCCGGAGCGCCAGCGGTGGAGACTGGGGCTGATACGCCGATCAGAACCGAGCCGCATGTAACCGAGCCGCCTGCTACCGATCCACCTGTGACGGAGACACCGCAAGTCACACCGGAGCCAACGCTGGAACCGACGCCTGAGCCAACTCCTGAGCCAACTCCTGAGCCAACTCCGGAACCAACTCCTGAGCCAACGCCTGAGCCAACGCCTGAGCCAACTCCTGAGCCAACTCCTGAGCCAACTCCTGAGCCAACGCCAGAGCCAACTCCGGAACCGACACCCGAGCCGACCCCTGAGCCAACGCCAGAGCCAACGCCAGAGCC
>JADGCO010000146.1 GCA_015228935.1 Magnetococcales bacterium
AGGAAGGGCTGCGCCCTTCCTCCTGGCGGGGTTTGGGGCAGCGCCCCAATAAAATCTTTTTTCCCAAATTTTTTCCCAAATTTTTTCCCAAATTTTTTCCCAAATTTTTTCACAAAAACTGCATATCTCAAAGTGGACGCGGTTTAATGGACGGCCTCTGAAAAAATATTGCAGGCCCCCATAACGGTTGCTGTCTGGATGGGGTGGCAGGTGTGCCGGAGCCGTGCCTTGGTCAAGGGGGATACGCCAAAAAAAATCGGGGCACCCGGAAGTGCCCCGACTTGATTCGATAGTTGCCCGCTCCGGCCTGGGGAAGGATTGCCTGGGCAGCCGATTCGAGAAAAAATCCAAATCCGGCAACTATTGAATGTTTTTCTTGGCCTTGGCGGCTTTTTTGTGTTTCTTGGCCTTGTGCTTTTTTTTGGCCTTTTTCACTTGGCCCTGGGCCTTTTCAGGGGCACCGGAAGGGGAAGGCATGGGCTCCTGCGCCATGGCGCTGCCGGCGAAGGCAACCGCCACGAGAGAAGCGATGAGCAGATTTCTGATTTTCATTTGTATCTCCTTGTTTAGATTAAATTTCATTTGTATTGCACCTGACACGCCTTACGATCGTGCGCCCCGACCAAAAGCCTGAAAAAATGATCCTGAGTTCCATATGGGTGGAAGAAATTCCATCTTGCGGTATTTAGACACATTTTGTGACATGTATGGCTGGCCCCGCCCGTGCTGGACAATTGAAGCTGTTTGTCGGGCGGTTGACTGATTTTGCCGGGCAAATCGAGTTTCTGCGGTGTGGGAACAAACCGCACAGGGGTGTGGATCGAGAGGTGCGTCAATTGGAGGGAAGATTGGCTGATGAATGTTCAATCTGAATGGTTTGAAGCCGGAAGCGACCGATATGGACGCTGCAAGCTCCCGAGTGCGGGAAGCGGGAGATACGGAGGTATGGAGAATGGCCCAGTTCATGTCAACGTTCTGAAAAGCTATTAAAAAATAATATTTTGACTGTGTTGGTGTATCGACTTTCGCTTGCGAAAGTGTGTGACTTTACCATGCAGGGTCCTGACAGGGGAACAATATATTTTTGCCATGAAAAAAAACGTTCCAGAAGCCTGGAGAAGGGGTTGTGAATCAAATATTTTCGGGGTCGGCAGGGTGATCGTGGTCATTCGGGGGGGTGACAGTCATGAACTGATAGGAGCCGTAGCCATTGAAACGGGTTGCCAGTTCGAGGCAATAGGCACCCAGGCAACCGATTTCGAGCCAGTCTCCCTCCGTCATGTCATGGGGAAGGGAGTAGGGGCCTGGGAAAAAATCATGACTGTCGCAAGTGGGGCCGGCCAGTTGAAAAAGGGAGTATGGGTTGTCGGTGGTTGTCCGGTTGTGTGGGTGACTGGTGTGGCGGAGGATGCGTCGCATGGGGTGCAGGCCGTGCATCCACCACAAATCCGACAGCAAACCATGCCTGCCATCGCTGAGAACGAGCAGGTTGTGTTTGCGGGCCTTGATCTGGACGGCGACGCTGCCGGCATGGGCGACCAGACAACGGCCTGGTTCACTCTGGACGGTCAGGGAGGGACCGAAGGTATCCCTGTGGCGGTCGAGTGCCTTGCGGATGGCCAAGCCATACCACTCCAGGTGGGAAAGATGGTGCCGATGCCGGGCCGGAAAGCCGCCACCCACATCCAGAACGGTCAGCGGTGTTGCTGCGGCTTTGAGAATCCGGGAAGCCTCGGTGATGGCCTTGTCATAGGCAGACGGGTCCAGGCATTGGCTGCCGACATGGAAGGTGATCCCGGTGGCAACGCCATGCGCGGCCAGTTGCCGGAGCAGGGCAACCGACTCTTCCCGGGTGGCCCCGAATTTTCCGCTCATGTTGTAGGCGGCGTCGGCCTGGTTGACGGCGATCCGGACCAGAAAAGTGCAGCGGCTTCTCTCCGGGAGTGCCTTGAGCAGACGTTCCATTTCCGCCATGGAATCGAGGGCAAAGGCATTGACGCCCAGATGATGGGCAGCGCGAATCTCCTGGACACTTTTGATCGGATTCATGAAGGCACAGGTTGCGTCGGGCAGGAGGGCCTGCACCGCCGTCAGTTCATCGAGGGAGGCAATGTCGAAACGGTTCAGACCCAGACGGGCCATCTCTTTCAAGGTACAGGGATGGGAGTTGGCCTTGACAGCGTAGTAGGGTGTTGGCAGGGTTTTCAGGGCAGAGTGGACCAGTTCGGACAACACTTGCAGGTTCAGGCAATAGAGGGCACCTGATGGTGGATCGGTGACAAGTCGTTCCACGAGTGTCTGACCACCACCCCAGACCAGATCCGTGGCCGGGAATAATTTCTCTCCTGCAACCGGACCTGGAAAAGAGTTGCCGATGTTGTTAGAGTGTGCCGCGTGCATTGTTGGTGCCTGTTGGTTTGGATGGTTGGTGCCGTTCTGGTTTGTCGATCAGGTTTTTCTCCAAAGGTGAGAAAGTTCCATGCTTGGCGTTTTGACCCTGAACATGCTGGCGACTCTTCTCCAACGAGCCGGTCACCGGGTGTGGAATCCTGGCCGGGAGAGCAGTCGGACCATGCAGGAGACGGCGCGCAGTCTCAACAGGACCGAACGTTTTTTGCGACTCAACGGTGCCAGATCGAATCCGGCCATCTCGGATCTGGTCCAGCAGGTGGAAAAGCTGCGGTCCAAATGGAACATGTTTGTGGTGGACTATGTCAGGCACGGTTGTGAACCCCTGTTTGCCGAGCGTGGCATCCACTTCAACCAGATGCAACAACGTATCCAGGTTTTCCAGGATGATGGTACTGTCGTCGGCATTGACATCATGGCCAAGAGTGATGACCTGGTCGTTCTGGTGGAGGTCGAAAGCACCCTGCGGGTTGCGGATGTCGAAAAGCATATGGTTTGCCTGCAACGGTTTCGGGAGTTGTTTCCCATCTATGCCGATTGTCGGGTGATTGGTGCCGTGGCCGGTGTCCTGACCGAGGGGGATGTGGCGGAGTATGCCCGCCAGCAGGGCCTGTTTGTCATTCTTCATGCCGGGGACAAGGTGTGGCTTGCCAATGACAAGGAGTTTGTTCCGCGTCTCTGGTGACCTGTTGCCGGTTTTTTTTTAATCTTTCCCTGTGTGACCAACGCCATGAAAGTTGAATTTTATCGGCATGCCCTGGGCGAGGAGGAGATTGCCTCGGTGGTGGAGACGCTGCATTCGGTGTTTCTGACCGCCGGTCCCAAGACCCGTACCTTCGAGGCGGCATTTGCCGAATAT
Source organism: Magnetococcales bacterium (assembly GCA_015228935.1). Taxonomy (NCBI): domain Bacteria; kingdom Pseudomonadati; phylum Pseudomonadota; class Magnetococcia; order Magnetococcales; species Magnetococcales bacterium. The sequence goes on from JADGCO010000146.1 coordinate 3,269, forward strand.
CTGGGAGTACGGCGGGTGGTGGGGGTTTCCAGTTGTACCTCTGCCCTGTTGTTGACCTTGCGGGCCTTGAACATTGGTTCCGGGGATGAAGTGATCACCACCCCCATGACCTTCATTGCCACGGCCAATGCCATCATCGAGGCCGGGGGAGTTCCGGTTTTCGTCGATGTGGAAGCGGCCACCGGCAACCTGGACGCCGAACGGGTCGAGGCCGCCATCACCCCGCGAACCAGGGCCATTCTGCCGGTCCATCTGTATGGGCAGATGTGCGACATGCGCCGTTTGCGGGTCATTGCCGACCGGCATGGTCTGGCCATTGTCGAGGACGCTGCTCATTGTGTGGAGGGTGAACGGGATGGGGTCCGCCCGGGGCAACTGAGTGATGCCGCCTGCTTCAGCTTTTATGCCACCAAGAATTTATGTGCCGGCGAAGGGGGAGCCGTGGCCACGGATCGCGATGAATTGGCCGAACGGCTTTTTCTCTGTCGCTCCCATGGCATGGATAAAGGTGCCGCCGACCGGTATCACGGTCGCTACCAGCATTGGGACATGGTGTGCCTGGGGCAGAAGGCCAACATGTTCGATATCCAGGCCGCCCTGCTGTTGCCGCAAATTCCGAAAATATTCCACCATTGGCAGCGCCGTTGCGAAATTGCCGCCAAGTACGAGTCGGCCTTCACGGGGTTGCCGGGGTTGGAACTGCACCGATTGCCACAGGGTTCCCGCCATGCCCGGCATTTGTTCACCATTCAGGTTCCGGCCGCAACCAGGGACGGATTTCTCGGCAGGCTCCAGGCATTGGGTGTCGGTTGCACCGTCAATTACCGCGCCATTCATCTGCTGACCTATTATCAGCAACGCTTCGGTTTCCAACGCGGCACCTTCCCCGTGGCAGAGGCGATTGGGGATCGCACGGTCTCCCTTCCCTTGTGGGTTGGGTTGCAGGAACACGAAATCCGTCATGTCATTGACGGGGTGCGGACCTGTCTGGAAGCTCCGTAACTATTCAGCCCCCCCCCCATTAGTAAACGTTTGAAAAACTACACTAAATACCGATGCAATAGGTGAGCAATCCGGTTTGATCGCGCACCTGATCGGCAACTGTCTTGGCCTCTTCCCGTTTGTTGAACGGCCCCACCAGGACCTGGATGAAACGACGCCCGCCCACGTCGGCTTCTTTCAGGAAATATTTGACTCCTTCGCGAGTCAGTTGGTTCAGGGTGTGGTCGGCATCACTCTGGTGGTTGAAAACGCCGACCAGAACGGCATATTGCCCCGTCACATCTTTGGCGACAGTCAAATCCGTCTCTTGAGTTTCCCATGGGTTGGGTGCCGTCACAGGCGCATGGACAATTTTTTCGCCCTGTTGTACTGTCCAATTTTTGACGATTGGTGTATGAACAATATCTTCGGCCTGTTGCGCTGATTTGTTTGTGTCCTTTGGTGAATGGACGATTTTCTGGGCCTGTTGCGCTGACCTGTTTGTGTCCATTGGCGTATGGACAGCTTTTTCGGCCCGTTGCACGAGCCTGCTTTTGTCATTCGGCGGTTGGCCACGGTGAATCGGGAGGATCTCTTCCTGTTTTGGCGGCTCGGCCAATACCATGGATGTATCGGATTTTGAGGGCGATACTGGCTGTTGGCGGGCTGCCAACAGGGCCCTTTTTTCGGGTGGTTGCCACAGCCGGACCGCTTTGCGTGGTGTTTCCAGCTTGATGACCCGGGCATCCAGTTGCAGGCGCATCTGGAGAATGGGCAGACCCAGCTCAGCCTGTTGGTGGGTGGCGAACGGTCCGACAAGCACCCGCTGGAAGGTGCGGCCCTTGACATCCGTCTTTTCCACCGTGTGCAGAATGCCGTATCCGGTCAACAGGTTTTGTGTCTGGGCCAGATTGAAGGCGCTCGTGAAGGAACCGGCGACAATCATGAAGTGACCATCCTGGAACACGGGAAAATCATCTGGAGGAATCAGTGCCTTGGTGGGATCCATCTGTTCCCCGGGCTGATGGGTTTTGTTGGCAATGAGGGGAAACGTGTCAAGCCGGGTTTGTTCCGTCAGCAGGCGGGCGGCCTGGATCGACGCGCCGGAGGTGGCAAACGGGCCGGTCAGAACATGGGTATACCGCTGTTCCAGATAGGTGGATCCACTGGTCAGGGGCGTGATGCCCAGGGCAGACAGTTGCGCCGTTGCGGCTTGAACCCGGGCTGCATCCGGGGAAGATTCAACCAGGACAAAATGCCGTCCAGCCTGAACGGGCGGGAGTTTTGTGATCTGGGGCAGGGCCGACAGGACATCCTGCACCCCCTTTTTCTGACGCGCTTTTGCGGCCGCTTCCTCGGCTTCCAGAAGGGCTAGTTCCACAATCTCGATGCCGGCTGCGGCCAGTTCATCGTCTACATTACCCTTGAAGGTTTTGCCATCCTCGACAGACTCTTCATTCTGGTCGGGAGCTGTTTGTTGTTCGGTGACTGCCTGCGTCCACGATTCCAGGGAGGCATCCGGCGCAGCGGTGTCCGGCGTGGATGCGGTTGCGGAATCCTCGGTCGTTGACTTTTTGACAGCAGCAGGAGTCGGTGCGGATGATGCCGGGGATGACTCGGCAAGCTTTTCGAGGTCCTGGGATTGGAGTTCCGCCAGATCGACTTCGGAGACGGCTGATTCCGGGGTTGCCGGAGTCGGTGATGCCGTGCCTGCCTGGGCATCCGGAGATTCCAGATCGGTCACCTGTACGGCCTCTTTCATCTCGGGGACCGGGGGTGGACCTCCCGCTACGGAACTTTCATCTCCTTCATATGTTTCAGTTTGTTGCGAGAGACCGCTTTCGGCTTCGGTGGGACTTTTGAAGAGGGAGATGATGGGCATGGTGGCCGTGACACCGGCGGCACCCACCATGCTCCAGTAGACCAGGGCAAAGACCACGCCCCATCCGCGTTGGGGCCGCATCTGCAACCCGTTTCGAATGGTCTTCAGCGTATGCGACAAAGAGACCGATGGCTCGGATTTGTCGTCATTCTGAATTTGAGGCATTGCCTCGTTTTCCGCCATTGCCCGCCTTTCCGGTCCTGGCCGTTGCCACTGTGGCAAACGGAATGTCAGGAAATTAGCAATTTCCAGACCAGTAAATATTCCGGGATCAATGTTTTCGAAAGAATCGCGAATGGCGGGTCAGGAGTCGAGCGGCTGAACAAGCCGGGGAAGGGCAGAGCCGCTTCCCCGTTCAGGCAGGCAGACCGGATGACGACGGCGTCTCGGATGACAGATGCAACTGTCTCTCCGATCAGGCAGGCGTGACCGGGATCAGGTGATCAGGATTGCATGAGTTCGGCAATCAGGTAGGCCATGTCCAATCCCTGGGTGGCATTGAGACGCGGATCACAGGTGGTCTCGTACCGTTCCCGGAGATTTTCCGGCAGGACTTCCATGGAGCCGCCCAGACATTCGGTGACATCCTCGCCGGTCAGTTCAAAGTGGACCCCGCCCGGGATGGTTCCTTCGGCCTTGTGAATGCTGAAAAACTGTTTGATTTCCGAAAGAATATTGTCGAAAGGCCGGGTTTTGAACTCTTTGACGGTCTGGGTGTTGCCGTGCATGGGGTCGCAACTCCAGATCACCTGACGGCCTTCCTGATGCACTTTGCGGATCAAGGAGGGGAGAACGCCGGCAATCTTGTTGTGACCGAAACGGGTGATGAGGGTCAGGCGTCCGGCTTCGTTGTCGGGATTGAGCCGGTCGCACAAGCCCAGGATGTCATCAGCCGTGGCCTGCGGACCGATTTTGCATCCCAGGGGGTTGCGCACACCCCGCAAAAATTCCACATGCGCCCCATCCAGTTGCCGGGTCCGTTCGCCGATCCACAACATGTGGGCGGAACAATCGAAATAGTCACCTGTAATGGAATCAACCCGGGTCAAGGCCTGCTCGAACTCCAGGATCAAGGCTTCGTGGCTGGTAAAATACTCGACCTGGCGCAATACCGGTGTGGTTCTGGAGTCGATACCAATGATTTCCATGAAGCGCAGGGCGTCGCTCAATTGATCGGCCAGGTGGGCATAACGCTGTCCCTGGGGACTTTTGGCGACAAAGTCCTGGTTCCACATCTGCACCCGGTGCAAATCGGCAAACCCCCCTTCGGTAAAGGCTCGCAACAGATTCAGGGTGGATGCGGACTGGAAATAGGCGCGTTCCAGACGTTTGGGATCCGGCTGCCGGGCCTCTTCGGAAAAGTAGGGATCGTTGACCGATTCTCCCCGGAAACTTGGCAGTGAAACGCCATTCTGGGTTTCCATGGGGCTGGAACGGGGCTTGGCAAACTGACCGGCGATGCGCCCCACCTTGACCACGGGTTTTCTGGCTCCATAGGTCAGAATCACGGCCATTTGCAGCAACACTTTCAGCTTGTCGCGAATGGCATTGGCCGTAAAATCGCCAAAGGATTCCGCGCAGTCACCTCCCTGCAACAAAAAGGCCTTCCCCTCGGCAACTCGCGCCAAGTGCTGCTTGAGGGAGAGTACTTCTCCCGCAAAGACCAGCGGAGGGAATTGGCTCAGGTTGGTGAAAGTCTCGGTTAGAGCCTTGGGATCAGGCCAGTCGGGTTGTTGTTCTGCCTTGAATTGCCGCCAGGAGTCGGGACGCCATGTTGGAGACACTGGAAAAAATCCTCATGCCGGTTGGATTGGTTCTGAAGACATCGAACCTACCCTTATAAACCGACTGACAAACCACTGGCAAGTTGCAATTCTGGGCTTGATCAAACGGGCCATGCATCCTGGGACGGGAGTCTTAAAGGATTATCTTTCAGAGTCGTCTTGCAGGATTGTTTCGTAGTTTTGTCCAC
>JADGCO010000147.1 GCA_015228935.1 Magnetococcales bacterium
GGGGCGAGGATTACCCGAAACTCAACCAGGTGATTGCCATCACGATCACCGATTTCGTTCTGTTCGACGGCTTCGACCATTGCGTTTCCCGCCATGAACACCGCGAGACGCTTACCGGACAGACATATTTGCAAGAAATTCTTTATTATTTCATTGAGTTGCCAAAGTTCAAAAAAACCCTGGAAGAGGTGGAGAGTATTCTCGATCAATGGATCTGGTTCATCCGGTATGCCGGATCGCTGGAGACCGTTCCGGAAAAAATGTCCTGGCCGCCGATTCGGCATGCGTTTGAAAAAGCGATGGCTGCCAACATGACGGCAGAGGAGCTGGAATTTTACGACAATGCCGGGATTGCCATTGCCGACAAACGGGGAGCCATCGAGCAGGCCATGGAAGATGGCGAGCGAAAAGGCATGGCCAACGTTTTGCTCCGGATTCTGCGTCGGCGTCATGCCGACCTGCCTGCCCGGGTCGAAGCGCAGGTACGGGCCGCCGACCTTGAAACGTTGCAGATGTGGACGGACCAGGTCCTGGATGGTTGTGTGTGGTCGGAGATTTTTGGTGGTGCCATGCCATGACCTGTTTACCTTGAATTTACATGACAATTCCACGCCCGAAGAAGCATCATGCACTTGGCTTGAAAATGCTTCAAAATCAATGAATCCTCGGATAAGATGAAGCGCATCGTGGCAATGGGTCAGGTCATCGTGGGTTACCACCGAATTCCGTTGAATGGACTTCCTGGGTATATTATATTTTCATATAATTTTTGCTTCACCAGGGAGACCCTGATGTATACTTCCACACTACGCAAGGTTGGTGGCTCTACAATGCTGTCTCTTCCACCAGCTCTTCTGGATATCCTGGCCCTGAAGGCAGGAGCTACGGTTGGCATTTCCATTGAGGATGGGTCCCTGGTCATCAATCCCGTCCCAGGACCGCACTACATGTTGGAAGAGTTGCTGGGCATGTCAACCGACTCCACACAACCCCCTTCACGTGCAGAGCAGGAATGGCTGGATTCATCTCCAATCGGAGAGGAGCTGCTGTGACAGCAAAGAGGGGTGACATCTACATGGTCAGTCTGGACCCCACATCCGGCCATGAGACACAAGGAAGAAGACCAGTGCTGGTGGTATCTCCTGCTGCCTTCAACAAGGCCACCGGGGATGTTTCTGTCGTTCTGCCCATTACCCAGGGTGGATCCTTTGCCCGGATGTCAGGATTTGCTGTTTCTTTGAGCGGCGCGGGCACTGCAACCCAGGGAGTCATACGTTGTGACCAGCCCAGAGCTTTGGATTTCAGTTCCAGACAGGCAAATAAACTGGAACGGGTTCCCCAAGTCATCATGGAGGAGGTGATCGCCCGGTTGGCAACCATCTGCATGTGACTGCTGCTGGTTGAATCGGGAGCTGCATCCGTGAGCAACACTCTCTGCGCGACAACTCCGTTCCGTATTGCCGGACAGTGAATGATGAAAGCAAAATGGTGGGGGTCATCAACATGACGGCAGAAGAGTTGGAATTCTACGACAATGCCGGGATTGCCATTGTCGACAAACGGGGGAAAAATCATGACCTTCTTGCATGCCACGGATCCCCGGCAACTGGCAGTCCGTGCCGTTCTGGGGGTGGTGCGGGACCACCACTCCCTGGATGGAATCCTGGACCGTCTGCTGTTCGGTGCCCTGGATCTTTCACCCCGGGATCGTGGCCTGGTGTTTGAAATTGCGGTTGGGGCGATTCGGCATCTTGCCCTGTTGGACCACCTGTTGACCCGATGCATGACGCACCCCCTGGCCGAACGGCGACAGGAGACCTGGGCCATTTTGCGTACCGGTCTGTATCAGGCCTTGTTCATGCGCGTTCCGGCCCGGGCCGCCGTCAATGAAGCCGTGCGCTTGGCCAAGGCGGGCCGGGAACGGGCCATGGGCGGATTTGTCAACGCCGTTCTGCGCAAGGCCGTGACCCTGGACCCCCAGGCCATTCCGGAGGCCGTGACCGATCCGGTGACCCGCCTGGCCCTGCACTATTCCCATCCAGCCTGGCTGGTGCAACGATGGCAGACACGGTTGGGCGAGGCGGCAACCCGACGCCGTCTGGATGCCGGAAATCATCCCGGGCCGTTGACCCTGCGGGTCAATTCCCTGCTCACCAACCGGGAACAGGTCATGGAGACCTTTGTTCAACAAGGGTTTCACGTGGAACGCTGCAAATTTTCCCCCCATGGTCTCCGGTTGACCGGTCGCAGCGGACGGGTGGAAGAGTTGCCCGGCTATGCTGCCGGATGGTTCATGGTCCAGGACGAGGCGGCCCAACTGGTGGCTCTCCTGCTGGCCCCCCAACCCGGTGAACGCCTCCTGGATGCCTGTGCCGCTCCCGGTGGCAAAACCCTGCATCTGGCCGCCCTGGCCCTGGGCAAGGCCGCCATCCTGGCCCTGGAAAAAAGCCCCGAACGATTGCCCCCCATGGCCGAAAATCTGGTCCGATTGCGGACCCCGGGTGTTCGGGTGGCCTCGGGAGATGCCGGTGATGTCGATTTTGTGAAAAAATTATTGACCGGCGGGCCGGTTGATGCCGCCTTGCTGGATGCGCCTTGCAGCGGCACGGGGATCATCCGCCGCCATCCGGACATCAAATGGCGGCGACGGCCAGATGCCTTGCCGACCCTGGTTGCCGAACAACAGCGGCTTTTGAACGCCGTTGCTGCCCAGGTGCGACCGGGTGGACGCCTGGTCTATGCCACCTGTTCCCTGGAACCGGAAGAAAATGCCGAACAGATCGTGGCCTTTCTGGCCACGCATCCCGAATGGCGACGGTTGCCGGTGAATCCCTTGCGGGAGGGTCTCCGGGAGGAGATGGTCACCCCGGACGGGGATTTTGCCGTGGAACCAGGTCAGGAAGGGATGGATGGCTTCTATGCCGCCCGTCTGCAAAGGCAGTCAATTCAATAATACTTAGGGTCTCTCAACAAAAGCGGCGACCTGTAGAGCCACGTGGAGGCCTTCAGGAAACGCCACGGGTACTACCCGGGTGGTGTTGGCCGATGGCATCTACGGCACACGGGACAACAGGAGCTTCTGCAAGGAACATGGAATCCGCTTTGGCGGCAAGCCGTTGGGGCGTCCGAAGAAGGCCACCGACGCCAACCGGGAACAGATTCGGGAAGAGAAACGGCAGCGTTGGACGGTCCGGGCATGCCTCCTGGTGGCCATATGGGCATTGGGTTTTCCAGAAACAGGGAGAAGGGGATCCAGCGCTCTGGCCGCCATCCATTCACATGGGGTGTCACGGGAAAGAACCGGTCTTTCCCAATCCGGTTTCACCCATTTGATCGGCATCAGTGTCAAGACACTTCAGGGTTGGGAACAAGGGAGAAGACATCCGCTTTCCAAAAACCGCACATTTCAGAGTGGACGCAGTCTGGATCAAATTTCCTGTATCACCAGGCCGTCTCGCAACTTGGGTTCGAACCAGGTGGATTTGGGCGGCATGACCCGTCCGGCATCCGCAACGGCCATGAGATCGGCCATGGCCGTCGGATGGAGAGAAAAGGCCACGGCCATCTCTCCAGATTGAACGCGCTCCACAAGTCCGGCCAGACCACGAATTCCGCCGACAAAATCAATCCGCGCATCCAGACGCGGATTGACGATGCCGAGGATCGGTTCCAGAAGATGATCCTGCAATACGCTCACATCGAGACGTGCGACAGGATCCGGCAGCGTCGATATCTCGAAACGACAGGTCAGGCGATACCATGTTCCAGCCACGAACATGCCAAAAGAGTGGGGCTGGTCAGGTTTGACCGGCTGGTCGGCGGGCTGGATGACAAAGCGCTCTGCCACCCGGGACAAAAATTCCCGGGGCGACGCACCCCATAAATCCCGCACCACGCGATTGTATTCCAGAATACGTACCTGGTCGTCGGGGAACATCACCCCGAGAAAGCGATTGCAGGGTGCATCATCGGCGACATCACGTTGTTCGGCACGTCGCGCCTGACACACCCGGGCAGCGGCTGCGGCCCGATGATGACCATCGGCAATATACAGGGCCGGAAGAGCGTCGAACACGACCACCAGCTCCTGGATCAATTGCGGCTCCGCCACCATCCAGAACGTATGTCGGACTCCGTCTGCCGTGGTAAAATCGTTGACAGGTTTGCTGATGGTGACTTGTTGCAGCAACCGGTCGATGGTCTCTTTTTGCTGGTAGACCAGAAAAACCGGTCCGGAGTTGGCATTGAGAACGTCGGCAAAATGGGTCCGGTCATCTTCCTTGTCCGGGCGGGTATGTTCGTGTTTTTTGACCCGGCCACTCAGGTAGGCATCGACGGCAATGGCCGCCACCAACCCGGTTTGCTCGTGATCGCCCTGGATGAGCCGGTAGAGATACAGGCATGGCCGGGAGTCCTGCACCAGAACACCGGTTGCCTTCATATTGCGAAAATTGCGCAGGGCGCATTGGTAGACCCTCTCGTCATGGAGAGCGACGTCTGGATCCAAACCAATCTCGGCCTTGGAAACATGCAAAAAGGAGTGGGGATTGCCCGCCGCCATGGCTGCCGCTTCGGTCCGGTTCAGGACATCATAGGGAGGTGCCGCAACCAAGCCGGCCAGATCCGGCTGCGGACGCCAGCCTGGAAATGACTGAATCAATGACATTTTCCCCATGATTTGACTTTCTCTTCAAAGAGTGTTTGCATCATTTTCCCGACTGGACCGGTAAAGAGGGCTGGCGTATCTCCTGGGGCTGGCGTGCCTCCTGGACATGAGAGCGTTCGTATAACATCGCCGGTGGTGGGGCAAGACGATTGATGGCCGCCACCCCACCCAGAATGACAATACCAATACTGATGACCCATTTGATGGTTTCCGTCTTGGCCATCTCGATCTTGAGTTCCAAATCTTTCAAATCTCTCTTGGTGGCAAGTTCGTCCAGACGTGCTTCCTGGGCATCCTTGAAAGCATCGGAAATGGCCTCGGCCTGATGCTCGGGAATACCGGCATCCTTGAGGCGGCGCACAAATTTCAAGGTATCGAAGGTGATGGTCGTCATGGTGCTTCCTCCCTGCCGCCAGCATAACCCACAATATCTGGAAAGTGCCACCCATAAACCAGGAAGAAAAATTCCTTTCCAAGCCAAAAAATCGGGTGGTGGATTTTGGATTGAATTTTATACAGGCAACCCGTATCAGTAATCGCTGGTGACCCTTATGGCATGTGGCGTACCCTCTGCCGCAGCTCCCCGTTAACCTCGGCCACAATTTTTCGGTCCAAACCAGATGTTGGCCACAATGACTGGTCCGAGCCAGACAACTGGAAAGTCAAGATCATGCCTGTCGAACAATTTGCCTTGCCGACTCCGGATGGCTCCACCCGTTCCCTGGCCCGTGGCTGGTTGCTTCTGGCCCTTGGATCTTTGATCGGTTCTGGCCTGGTGGTCATTCTGGTGGTGTTGGCCCGCACCCCGATCCTTCATGATCTGATTCCCTGGACCGGCTCCTTCAAGACCGCTCTGGTGATCCATGTCGATCTTTCGGTTCTGGTGTGGTTTCTCGCCTTTGCCGGTCTCATGGGCAGCCTGATTCTGCCCCGGAATCGGACCGGTCCGGGATTTCCGGCCCTGGGTCTGGCCATCACCGGGGCACTCATTCTCACCTTTGCGCCTTTTCTGGGGGTCGATGCCCCCTACATGAACAACTATGTCCCCATCCTGGAAAACCGGGCCTTTTTCATTGGCCTGGGATGTTTCATCAGTGGGTTTCTCGTCATGGCTGGCCAGGTGGTGTTCACCGCCAATCCCGCTCATGACGCCACGGGGCCGGAACGGGTTTTGCGCATGGGTCTGCGCAGTGGCATGGCCATCGCCTGGCTGGCCGCCCTGATCTGGCTTTGGACCCGTTGGGTCATTCCGGCTTCCCTTGGCAGTTCGGAACAGTTTCGGGAGACCTATTATGAGGTTCTTTTCTGGGGCGCGGGACATGTTTTGCAGTTTACCCATACCCAGATCCTGCTCGTGGTCTGGCTTTGGCTGGCCAGTCTGGCCGGAATTCTTGTCAATCCCCGCCCCCGCATGGCACTCCTGGCCATGATCCTGGGATTGTTGCCCGTTCTGACCGCCCCGGCCATCCATTATTGGATCACACCGGTCGATGGGACCGCCAACCGGATTGCCTACAGTGAATTGATGCGTTTCGGCAACGGCCTGGCCACGCTGCCGGTGGGTCTGGCTTTGGTCGTGGCCCTGCTGCTCCGCCGCCAGATACCCATGCCTGAACATCGGCCCCAACGCCTGGCCCTGATCCTGTCGCTCCTGTTGTTCGGAGTCGGTGGCGTCATCGGATTCCTGATCCAGGGCGTCAATGTCACCATTCCCTCCCACTATCATGGTTCCATTGTCGCCATCACCCTGGCCTACATGGGGTTGACCTATCACATCCTGCCGCTTCTGGGTTGGCAACGCCCCTGCCCGACATGGTCCTCCCGGCAGCTCCTGCTCTACGGCGGCGGTTCACTGCTGCATGTGGCCGGCCTGGCCTTGGCGGGTGTCTATGGCATTCAACGCAAAACCGCCGGAGCCGCCCAGCATTTGCAAACTCTCCCGGAACAACTTTCCATGGGGTGTACCGGCCTGGGAGGATTGCTCGCGGTGGTCGGAGGGATTCTTTTCCTGGTGCTGACCATCCGGGCCTTCAGGAAAACGCCTTAAATGGCCATGGATGTTCTTACAAGTTGCAGGTACGGAGAGGGCTGGGAGTGCCAAACGTCACCCCAAGGCATTTTGCGGGTCTTTGGATAGGACAAACAGAGCAATCTTTTTGAACGGGTGACGGCCACAAAAGCGTTTCTTTTTTCCTCAAGAACCGCTTGCGGATTGTTTCTGGCGCGATAATCCGGAAAAATTCCATCCACCATGCCCACGATGAAAACAACATCAAATTCGAGGCCTTTTGCAGCATGCACGGTCAGCAGGGCCACACCGGCGGCTTGGGGCTTCCGGGTTGTTCCCAGGGCCATGTTGCTCATGAACCCGGCAATCGTCTTTGTCGATGCTGCATCTGAACGCAGGTATTGATCCCACTCTTGCAGCAGGAGTTTGGTATCATCGTAGATGGAGCGACGTTCTTCCAGAGTATCTTCCTGGACAAACGTATTTGCATAATCCTGCATGATCTTGATGCAAGGGTTCAAATCGGGTCTCCGGGTCTGGGCATGGATGATCTGCATGGCTGCAAAAATAGCCCTGTGTCTGCGCTCCCCTCCGGCAATCTGATCCAGCAGCGTCAGCACGCCCTGAGAATCTGTCGGCTGTTGGATGTCATCTGGCCTGATTCCCCACTTTTTTGCCAGGGCATTGAGGTGCAATTGATCCCTGGGATTTGCATAAACCCGCAGAGCCAACTGAAATTCCTGGACCACGTCCGACTCGTATTCATATGTCGAAGCAAGCCGTTTGTGAAAAAGGATACCCCGTTCCTTCAAAGTGTTTTCCACGTGAATGAGCGTATATCTGTTGCGACCCAGGATGGCACATTGTGACGGCGTGATGCGGCCACCCTCCACATCTGGATGCCCTTCGACGAAAAATTGTTGTAATTTATCGCAGACAATTCTGGCTTCATCGGCTTCATCGTTACCAACTCCAAACCATATTTCACCTTGTTTTGATGATGGAGCATCGCTGGTGTATTTTTTATCCAGTGCATTTACTGCATTCACAACAATCTGGGAAGATCGATGATTTTCATTCAATATAACTATTTTCGCACCGAATCCCATGCCAAATTTTTCCATATATTTTGGACCGGCATGATTGAAGCTGTAGATGGCTTGTTTCGGATCGCCAACCATCATCACGTTACGAAAAGTGTCACCACAAAGTGCGGTCAGTACTGCATACTGGGCCTCGTTCAAATCCTGGGCTTCGTCGATACAGATATATCCATAGATTCGCCGATACAGGTCAGCCACTTTGGGAAATTCGGTCAAAAGTTTATAAGCCAACAGGAGGAGGTCATCGAAATCATAACCCATGTTCGTCATCTGTAGTGCAAAATCTGATTTATTTCAATATTTTACTAA
>JADGCO010000148.1 GCA_015228935.1 Magnetococcales bacterium
TCCCGAGCCATCCAGCATCATGCGTGGCTCAAGGAGCATGATCACGGGAGCAGCATGTCCGGCGACCAAAGGGGACCGCTTATTGCTTTTAATGGAAACAAGAGATTGGTGGCAGCGTGACAGGATACCCATGGGTGGCTACTCCGAATTGATACAACGGGGATGAGAAGTTGACAAATGCTGTGGATGAACTGCGAAACGAACGATGTCTATTGTATTCATTGCAAAATATTGAACATTAAAAATTATTAATCTCATGAAACCACCCACCCCTATCCCTTATAGGCAAATCAGTGCCAAGTCAAGAACAACGTTTGGTTGACTCTAACCCCTATACGGTGCCATAAAGAAGCAAAAAAATGGCCACAGATTGTAAAAAAAAATAGACGGCTGTTTTGCAACTGAAATCAACTTGCCGTTTGTGCAGTCCGATCATATCATGTTACTTCAGTGAAAGGTTGCTCGGATACAAGGCGATCCGCGAGAAACAAAACAATCATACGCGAGGATTATATGACGAACATCCAAGACTCGTTGACCATTGGCATGATCAGCAGTGAAGTCGGCAATGTTTTTATCGCTCATTCGGCACCTAAACCGATCAAAATCCGACTATGCAAAGTTGTCGAACACAAAATAATGTCAAAAGAGTTTCGCGTTCCCTTTACCCTGATTTTTGAATCCCCAAAAAATGTGTTTCTGGTGGAGGGAAATTATTATTTAACGAGCGAAAGTGGCAAAATGTATGTGATGCATGTAACACCAATCGTTTCACCAGGAAAAAAGCAATTCTATCAGGCCATGTACAATTAAAAAAAAAAAAAACCGGGGGATAAGCATCACCCCCGGTCAAAATTTTCAAGCATGAATCAATTGTTTATGAGAGTTTCAGGTCTTGTTCCAGACCGGTCAATCCCTTGGGGGAAACAGTCCCTGCACAGCCATGCAGTAGTTGAGAACCTGGTAGAAAGCGGGCTTATCGATCTTCACCGTTGCCACGGCTTGCAGAGGGACCTGGGTGGCCTGCTGGGGATTTGTCTGGTTGATGGTGACCGAAGGCTGAGAAATCGCAACATTGACCGTTCCCGGTGTACCCGGATTGAATCCCCCCAGGTTGACCATGTTGGATGGGGACGGCGGGGAAGATGCAGGATAGTATATTGTTACCTGCTCCGTTCCGGCATCACCAGGTCCCATATAGGATCCCGCTGCCGGAGCCTGTGTCGCCGTACCACTGCCAACCTTGGCAACCTGCATGCTCGGTGCCTGGTAGCCCTGGGTGGTCACCGTGCTGGTGATCGCACCCACCGTGGCCGTATGCGTATGGACAGGGAGGGGTATGTTTCCCGGTTGCAGGGTAATGTTGCCCGCGATGGTGGTACCGGACATGTTGGCCGAATCGGCGCTGTTGCCCGGCTTAAATTGTACTTGCGAGGCTCCATTGATCCCCATACCAAGGATTGTCCGGCCTTGCAGGTTGGGTACGCCAAGAGTCTGGTTGGCCGTGCCGCCGTACATATTGCCCACCAAGGCATAAAGCGCGGTGTATTGATTCATCGGCAACGTTTGGCCGGTACACAACACCCAACCTCGCGGAGCATAATTGAAGGCAAAAGGCAGTACGGTCCCGAGGAATATGTCATCCATCATCAATCTCCTGTCTGGCGCAGAGTGGAAGTATCAGAGAAGTTTACATAATGTAAGTTAAAGCTTAATGTGTGATTATACACCTTAAAACATCTTAAGTCAAGGATTTTTCTCTCCTGCTCCCATGCAGGTTGAATCAAAAACAGGTCGAAATCGGTGGAAAATCAGTTTACAATGTCCTTTTTCACAAAAATGTCCTTGTTTTGTTCAAAACGATCCAATTTGCAGGGCTGCTCAGATATCTGAAGCCTCTGGTCGGCTCATGGATTCTGCAAATTAAAGGTTCAAAGAAGAAAAAAAATACAAAATAGATGCAGACCAAAGCGGCGCTCTTCTTCCAGAAAATCTCCATATCGGAAAACCACCAAAATTGTTACATTCAATTGATTTGACGCACAAAAAAAGATGAGGTACTTTCACTTAACATGATCTGAAACACCTCATTATTAAATAAATAACAGAAAAACCTGCAACAGGAATTTCCTGACTTTCGGCAAGCGAACTTTCCTGAGAAAATGGACACCTACACCTGTCGTGCCAATCGTGAAAATTCACCTTTCCGGAGAAATCCATGGACCGCAAAAAAATGTTGCTTCTCGCCATGATCCTCGTGCTTCCCCTGCCTGGTTGCGCCAACAGGGCCCAAACCGGGGCCGGGGTCGGTGCCATGACCGGGGCACTGGCCGGCAGCCTCCTCGGCCCCACCAAAAACAAGGAAGCCTATGCCCTTTTCGGTGCCTTGATCGGTGGTGCATTGGGATATGCCGTCGGCAACGAAATGGACAAAGAAGATCTGCGCCAACTGAATTATTCCCTCGACCACACCCCGTCCCAACAAACAACCCGCTGGGTCAATCCAGATACCGGTAAAGAGTTCGCCGTGACACCCAGTCCAGCCCGCTCCGTTGGGGAAAGAATTTGCCGCCAAGCCGAAATCGCCTCCGTGATCGAAGGCAGAAGAGAAACCGTCGTCACCACAGCCTGCCGCCTCCCGGATGGCCGCTGGGAAATTCGTCCACCCGCCTGAACCATACTGAACTGGGGCACCCCTGTTTCGTTCTCACCCACTGTGCAAGAACCACCTCGTTGTTCCCGGCACTATAACCCCCCAGGGGGAAGGATTTTATCCCTCCCCCTCCCCTGCCCCATCGTGGTTTTTGTTCGTTGGAGCGACTGGTGGCACTATTTTCCTTCGAACAAAATGTCATCAACTCTTCAGGAATACTCCAGGATAGCGTGGCGCACTTCCGCCAAGGGATCCTCTTTGGCAATTGAGATCCATTGTTGAATTGCCGATTGTTCTCCCCATGACTCTTTTTTACTCATAGCCACCGCCAGTTTCACACACTGATAGCGAAGCAAAGGCAAATCATCCGTCAGACTCTGGGTATTGGAACGACCATAGTCAGCCTCTTTCAATAGAATATTTAATCCATAAAGACAATCTGAAGCAAGAACATCCTTCCAGGTTTTGTCACCATTCTCAAAGATCCAAAGTGTCAAATCGAGAGCTGAAACAAGTGTTGCTCGCCTTCGAACACGAATGATGGTGCCGACCTCACGAACAAGATCCAATGGCGGGTTTGGTAATTTTAAATCAGCAAACTGAAATCCCTGTATCCAACGGTATAATACATCCATGGCAATCTGTGCCTGATCTTCATTGTCCGATGCTAAAAGCTGAGCCAATAACAACTGTCCCTGGTCAATTTGATCTGGAAGTGACCTGAGCAATCCGGGATAGAGATGAAACACTTTTGGACAATTTTCAGCCTGTGTCAGAATGACATCCAAGAGTTTTGTCGCAGTTTCGACAGGGAGACAGACGGTCATGAGCAACTCTCCCAACGCAACAAGGGCACTACAATCTTTATCGTCAGATTTTCCCAGAATCAATTTCTTGCGATCAGGAAAAGAAAAACCTTGTGAAATAAAGAATTGTATCAAAACATTAACGGTGTTCTCTTCTTCTGGCAATAGGGCGAAAACCCTCTTAGACCTCCTGCCATATCTTGTTGCATCACCTAATAGCCGTAAATTTTCTCGAATTTTTTCAAGATTCTCAGGTTCCGCAATCAGATAAGCAGATTTGAAGCATTTTTCGGCAAGTCCAACTTCAGGTTCTGGTAAATGCATGAAATACCAATCCCGAATATCTGTCTCGCCAGGCAGACCATTTCTTTTAATAAATTGTTTATCCCACAAAACTTCAGCAAATATAACTTGCTGATCTTGAGACAATACACCGATATTATACAATACAATCAACCTGAAAGCGGCTCTTTTCCGAGTCTTGACATCTTTCATGGCAAACAGGAGTTTCTCAACTGGTTTTCCCATTTCAGCATGAAGAGTTATCGGATCGAGATGTGGATGTGTTACAGACCAAAAAGAAAAAGGTTCTGGCCAGCGATCTTCCATGCTTACCTGGAATAGATCTTGACCTGGAATTGGCAACAATGCCAAGACTGGAAGATGGCGATAGCAATCTTGAGAAGGCAAGACAGACAATGTTCTTTTGAAAAGATGACCGAGTTCATCATGAAGTCTATATTCCCTATTAAACAATTCTGAACGATAATATTGGCATGCACGATCCAATAAAGAATGAGCTGTATCAACAGGAAGTCGCAGGATGAGCATGGAAAGTAACTCCACTGCAACCCGCAGACGAGTCACAAAATACTCTGTCTCTTCCATATCATGAGAATTACACCTGGTAAATGCATAATCCGCCAGAAGCAACAATTTTATTAACATAAACTCTACAAAAGATATTTGCATCCGAGCAATAAATGTGCGCGTAAATATTTTTTTAAATTCCTTATCATCATAGTAACGGGCAATACGCCAGCCTAACAATGCAGCAACTTCAGGATAATAACTATCCAGACAATAAGCCGATAAATTCAATGCGTTTTGGGAGACTTTTACTTCGCCAACTCTTACTGGAATTCCTGCCACTTCAGTCAGACGCATCATCTGAAAAGCAGGAAGGATGCCTAACTCTTCAAGACCCCAACTCTTGAAGACATGGTTTATAGAAAATTCGTCAAGATCGAAATTTTTCTCTACTTGAGTTACTAAATGAGATGGTCGGGATTTTTTTTCCAGCTTCTTCGAAAGTTCAATGTAATCTGAATTTGCATCGCAGTAGTACAATGCCAACTCCTTCCAACGACGGAGGAAAAACTCGTCATGCTCATTTGGATTTTTCTCATTATCTTTGTCAATAAATTCTCTTCCAAACCGAAGTTCCTGTTGAAACTTTAAACCGCGCATCGTAAAAAGAGACCAACCTTCTCGTGAGAAACTTGGCAAATCAATTTTGCTTTTTCTCATACCACGACGAAGTGTATTGATGGATGATCGAACAAGATCCAAAGCCTCTTCAATTCGGTTAATCTCAGCCAAAATGGCAGCCTTACGTACATTCCAGAAAGGATCACTACTTTTTGTCTCCCAACCTTTTAATAATATTTCTAACTCTGCATGATCCAAACAGCTTAGAGCAAGAAGACAACGCTCATGTGTCACTTTGTGAGCAAACTCCGGATCATCCCCCATGTGGGGTATTAGCTTTCTCAGCCAATCCGAAGCTTTGCTCAAATCTGCAATTTCCCTGGCGGCACGGACCATTGCCAAAGACAACATCTGCCAACAATGTTGCGCACGAGACCATTCAGGTTTTGGCCATTCAACCAAATTCCCTTGGAAGTCAAAAAACTTTTTGTTCTGAATATCTACTGCGCCCAAGATTCCATTTATTGCCTGCGCAATTTCCTGCTGAATCGGTGCCAAGACGATATCAAGCCGCCAGAGCAACTCCTCCATGGCAAAAAGGCGTTCCCACGGTTGCATACCAGGATGGGGATGAATAATTTCTCCGATCCACCGCTCGGTATATCGCCAAACCCTACTACGTACATGACCTGGAGCCACGACCCAACCAGGATAGCAACGCCGATTGTGAGACCAGATTTTTAGTATATTCTGCACTGTTTTTATACGCTCACCACTATCCATGAGGTGAGGCTGTTGTGTATATTCTGGTGAAAATTTTTCCTTCACTGGACGAGATATGTCAAACGATGAAATTGAGATATCGAGATACTTGGGCGGTCTTTGGGGAATATCACCCTCGTCAGGCCATGAGTACGGAGAAAGAGGTCTACCCATATGGAGAATGTGCAAAAACTACTCTGTTGCATAACGATGGTGCTGTCCCACTGGCCACTTTTGCCCCACAGGAAGATGTGCCAAATCGATGGGTATTACATGGCGATCTTCAAGCATTCGGCGACGGTGTGTAGAGAGGTCCAACCAACCGACCAAATAAATTTTCTGAGTCAACATATCCAAATGGTCGCGTGCCCACCCTGACCAATGCAGAAAATTGGGATCATCTCCCGAAAATCCCAACAAACAAATGACGTTTTCCATCATGGATTGGCGCACAAGATTGACAAAAGGAGCAAAACGTGTCTGGTAAGTTCGATAATCCTCCTCAGTAAAAATAAAAGGGTCGTTGGCCGGCAACGATCCGTGCAACTTGACGATTCTTGGCCGCTTATTATTGGGTATCTCCGACAAGCTGCGAACTATCTGGTAATTTCGGTTAAAAATATCCGTACTCGCCCGTTCCAGGAGGGTGTCCCAGTTGGTAGTCAAAACGTCAGCCCAGGGGAGTTCCAACAGCAATCTATGCAAATCCCCTGGTGAATAATCCATATCAGGTACCAAATCCCGGATCAATCCATTCAAGGTGGTGCGTCCAAATGCGGCCTCAAATTCCTGGGCCAAACGCAAAAAACCGCTGGTTGCGCCAGATTCTCTGATCGCACTCTCACGCTGGGCTTGTTGGTCAGGATTTATATATAGACGATCAACCAGTGAAAGAGTCAACTCCTGCCAAGTGGGCATTGTTCGGCTTCCAGGAGATGTCGGGTCGGCATTACGACTAAAACCTGATCCAACCATCACACCCGCATTCCCAAAGGGAGTATCGCGCCAAAGTGCTTCACGCAAACGGTAAACATGAGCCATGTCAGGAAAAGTCATTACTTTGAACTCCATCATGGAAACATTCCTCAAGCAAAATACAAAAAAATTATACCAATATAATAATATTCTACAACGTCAGTAGATGATCATAACCCACACGTCACTCACCGACAAGAAGAAAATACCGTGAAAACATGATGTCACAATATATCGCATTATTAATCAATGTGATACACGAAAAAACAGGTAAAGTTGAATATTTGGCATGAACGGATCAATTACCACGTCTCATGCGCAACACCTGTTGACCAACTGGACCATATCCGCAGTCAGAGGCAACCAGGCAGCCAATTCTTCCTGGTTTGGTTCATCGGCATCCTCTCCCGGATAGCGCCATTCAACAGCACATCTGCCCAACATTTGCAAAAGGGTCCGGAAACGTTCGGTGTTTGGCAACAGGGAAGCAGCCAGGTCATGCAACACGAGCAGATCGTGGGTTTTTGGAAAACGGATTCCATGCCAGGTCAACAACCCTTTCAGGGATTTTTCAATGGCCTGTTGCATATGAAAACACACAATTTCCGGTGGACTGTTTGGCAAATTCATGAGTGTATGGGCAACAGTCAGATCATTTCCGGCCTTGCGCAACCAGGCTTGGCACAGATCCACTTGACGGGCATGCATGGTTGATTCCTCTGCCGAGAACAATCTGCATTTGGATCCGGATGGAGACTCATACAGCGTGCGACCGGTCAACAAGGCTTCGGTCATGACATGATTGACCGTACCCTGCCAGTACGCCATATCTTCGGGTGTATAGACATGAAGATCCAAGGCGCAGGGTGCCGGATTGAAAAGTTTTCGTATGGCAGCGGCACGCATGGATTTTGGCAGATCCGTCGGCATGACCACCAACAAATCCAAATCACTGTCAGAGGTTGGTGTGCCGTGGGCGTGGGAACCGAACAGAACAATCCTGTCTGGATTGAACCGTTCGACAATGGTGCGGGCAATCTCCGCAATGGCTTCCGGTGTGATCAATGTGCCCAAGTATCACGCCCCTGTTGAACGATTTGTGCCGAAAAACAAAATCCTGGAAAGTACTTCATTCAGGAAATTCATGCACAGCCCTGTGCCCCGATGCAGGAGAACGCATGATCGCAGCCAATCATCCAATGACGAGCTGGAATATCTCGACGTTTCAGCCATCATGGGATTATAAACCAATGCAGGATTTTTTCTCTCTGAAAAATTGCCGGGTCGTTTCAGGATAAAATTGACGTAACTATTCAGCTCTCTTTCAAGAAAGGCCTGAATATGAAAGCTTTTGTCAGGGCTTCGCCCCGAACCCCACCAGGACTCCGTCCTGGACCTGTCCGGTCGCC
>JADGCO010000149.1 GCA_015228935.1 Magnetococcales bacterium
CCTGGAAGGCCTGAACGGCATCACCCGGAATCAAGAAAAAGAACAGGAGCTGCTCAATTCCGTGGCCGGTGCAGATGGGTACTCACGTTTTTCAATATTCTTCAACAGCTTCAAGAAATACGGCCAAAAGCTCCGGAAATTTTTCCGTAAAGAAATACACGGCGTCACGGGTTTGTTCCATGCCCTGGATGCTGTCACGGATGGAATCTGCCAACTGCATGAACGGTTCATCCAGGGCTTCGAGTTCTGCATGGATTCCGAAAGAGTTGTCTTGAACGGTTTCAATGATATTGGCCAGATTGACCATTTTTTCCATCAATTCCTGGCTGGCCAGGGCAACACTTTCGCTCATGGCCTGGCGCATCTCTTCCAGGGCACTCTTGACCGGGAGCAGGCGGTCATCCATGGTCGAGCTGACCCGTTGGAACAGAATCTCCATGACTTCCTGGGAGCTTTGTTTGCGTTGTTGTTCTGCCTGGGCGTGGCGTTCTTCGGCTTCCCGGGCAAGGAGGGTCATTTTTTCCAGCAATTCGCGGTGACCGGTTGTGGTTTTCTGTTCCAGTGTCTGGCGCAACCAGGTCAGGGTTTTCTGGGTTGTCCCGAAACCCTGACCGAACACCTGCGTCAAATGTTGGGTCAGGGAGGCCAACAGTTTCTGGAATTCTTCCCGGTGGCGATCCTGACTTTTTTCCATCTGTTCCTGGAACCGGGTCACCAGGGGTTGCATGGCCTCGGTTCCGACCTGAACCGGACGTTCCCGAAGCTGTTCCGCCAGATGTGCCACGGATTGTTCCTGCAACGTGACGGGACGATTCATCTCCGTTGTCAATTGTGTACCCAGGTCATGGACGATGGTTTGCAGGCGTGCCTGGTTTTGCACCAGACTTTTTTCCACCTCTTCCTGGAAGAGGATCACCAGCGGCAGCAACACATCTTCTGCCACGCGCACGGGGGGGGTCTGGAGGGTGGTGGCCTGCAACTCTGTCGTGACAGTTTCGCCCAGATCACTGACGATGCCGCGCATGGTCTGGGTTTGTCTATCCAACTCCTGCGTCAGCTCCGAGGTCAATTCCGTTGTCACTTTTGCGCCCAGGTCCCTGGCGATGGTTTGCATGGTGTCCAGGACCGCATCGGTGACGGCATCCGTGATCTGCACGTTGCTTTCTGCCAGCAGCCGGGTCTGATTTTCCAATAATTGTCGTTCCAGACGGGCGATATTGTCGAGGATGGCCTGTTCGGTGGCACGGCTTGTTTCGCCACCGGCACGCATCTGCGTCAATATTTCTTCCTGGAGGTGTTGCACCATCCGGCGGATTTCCTGGTGATCGACCTCGCCCCGTGGGCTGTTGTCGGCGCGCAGATTTTCCAATACCTGCTGCAATTTTTCGACATCCATGCCGCAACTCTTTTCCACTTCCTCCTGGAACAGGATTGTCAGTGGCAGCAGGACATCTTCTGCCACTTGAATGGGGCGCTCCCGAAGTTGCTCCACCAGGACGGCGACGGAATCCCCATGCAGGGTGACGGGACGGTTTGCCAGGGTTTGCAGTGAGTCCTGGATGCGTGTGATTCCCTCCTGGACGGCGACGGAATCCCCATGCAGGGTGACGGGACGGTTTGCCAGGGTTTGCAGTGAGTCCTGGATGCGGGCGATTCCCTCCTGGACGGTGACGGCATCCCCATGCAGGGCGAGGGGACGGCTTGTCAGGGTTTGCAGTGAGTCCTGGATCTGGGTGATCCCTTCCCGGATGGCCTGTTCCGTGGCCTGGCCTGCTGCGCTGCGGGCCTGAATGTTCCGGACGAGTTCTTCCTGGAGACCTTGCAACATGTGCTGTATTTCCAGGCGGTTGTCTTGAATGGCCTGGTCACTGGCCGTGCGCAGGTCGTGCAACATCCGGTTCAGCCTGTTGGCATCGACTCCCTCCGGTTCCTGGACCAGGGCATGGACCGCCGGCAGGGCGGCTGTCATTCTGGCATCAATCTCTTGCAGCAGATGGAGATGCATCGCCTGAATTCGTTGTTCCAGGGCGGCGAGAGTTGCCGTGAGGAGCTGTTCCGTGCCGTTGTCGTGCTGGTTGACCGGGCCTCTGGCGCCATCGGAATCTGTGTGACCCGGACGGGAGTCGTCCCCCGCAGGCAGGTCCGACGGGGGTGCTTCGCCGACCAGGTGCAGTTCAGCCGGACGCATTTCGTCGCCTGAGTGCAGTCTCGCCAGGATCTCTTCTTGCAGACGCTGCACCATCTGGCGCATTTCCAGGCGGCTCTCTTCCACGCCTTGACGGCTTTCTTCCTGCAGGTTTTGCAGCATGAGCTGCAATGTCTTGACCTCTGCCTGCCGTTGATCGGCGTCCGTTGTCTGGCGTTCCCGCTCCAGCCGTTCCATGCGTTCGAGGGTGGCATGGAACACCTGCACCACCCGATGCAGGCGGTTGGCCTCATCCATGATGTTTTTGCGCAGGTCATCGGCCTGGGTTTGCCATGCTTCCCGGAGGGTGTGCCAATGATTGTCCGCCTTTTGGCCATCCTCGCTGCGTACCTGTTGCACGGTTGCGCTGATCCGCTCGAACTGACCGGCCAGGGCTGTCAGACGTTCCGCAGCCTGCTTTTCATGGTCGAGAAGATCCTCTCTGACTCCCTCCAGAAGGAGACGCAGCTCTTCCTGATTCGCTGCGCCGGCCTGACTGTTGCCTTGCTGTATCAGCGTGTGCAAATCCTGGATTCTGCTTTGCGAGCTGGTCAGGAGCGTCACCCCTTCCTCCAGCCGGCGTCCCACGGTTTCCAGACGTTGGATGTACTGTTCTGATTCATCCTTGTCGGTATGGCGACCCGGGATGGCTGCCAGCAACTCGGCCAGCGCACTCCGGATGACGGTTTCGTTGCGGTGGGCCATGCGGGCGCTTTCACCGCGGACCCATTCGATGACCGGATCCAGGGAGATGCCGTTTACCGTCTCCCCTTTTCCGGCCAGCAGGACGATGACCCGCTCCAGCTTTTCTGCCAGCGATGCCAGGTGTTCCGCATCTGCCGGGGCCACGTTTTCAATCTGGCTGCGCATGTCGCCCAGTGCCCGTTCGAGACCACGTGCCTGACGGTCGGCCAGCTTGTCGCTCTCCTGGCGCAGGGTGGCGGTCACCTTGTCGAGCAGGGTGGCTTGCAGGGTCTGGTTGTTGCCGGTCTGGCGGCTTTCCAGTTCGGACAGGGTGGCGGTGACCTGGGCCAGCGCGGGTTCGACTTTTTCCTGTTGCTTGTGCATGGTACGCTGGAGATCGACGGCCAGGTTTTGCACCATGGTGCGCATGTTGCGCCATTGTTCGCGCAGTTCGGTGTGCTGGGTGGCTGAACCGGATTGCAGGGTTTCCCGCATCTGGCCAAGGCTGGTCTGCAATCCCTCCAGGAGGATGGCGAGACGTTCGGATCTGTTGACCAGCCGCTCCATCTGTTCCTGCAATGCCATCTGGATCCGGGTGCCGACGGTGCTGACTGCCGTGGCCATGGATTGATCGAGTTCCCGGGTATTTGATTTCTGGATTTCGCCAAAACGCTGGCTTTGTCTTTCCAGGCCTTCGGTCTGGCGCATCTGGCCTTTTTCGAGCATTTCCAGGAGGGATGTCCAGCGTTCATCGCCCCTGCCCAGGGTCTGGATCACCGGTTCCATGGTCTCCTTGACCACCCGCAGCCATTTGTTTTCGAAAAACTGGGCCATCCGTTCCATGTGTTCGGACACGGCGTGGAGCAGCTCCTGTTCTTTTTCTTGATTCCGGGTGATGCCGTTCAGGCCTTCCAGGAACGATCGGTCCAGGAGACCCTGGCGGGCGGCATCCCGTTCGGAGAGGGCCTCATGCAGGGTTTTTGCCAGTTGATCGATCCAATCCGGGGCGAGTTCCGCCCTGGCCACGAGGGGTGTTTCCTGTTTCTGGCTCAGGTGGTCGGCCAGCAGGGTGGCACCGGGCAGGTAGTGGATCCGGGTTTCCAATCCCCGGGCGAAGCGGCTGATGCGGGCTTCGAGTCCGGCCAGGTGACGACGGGTCTCCAGGGCAAACCAGATGGCTCCGAACAGACCTGTCAGGGCCGGCAGCAGGTGCAGGGGGAGGAGTCGCCACTCATGGCCGATCAGCAGGTGAATGGTCGTGCCGTCTCCGGGCATCACGCCCCGCACGGACAAGAGCAGGTTGGTCAACAACACAATGATCGACAACAAAAAACCCGTACTGACCAAAAAAAACGGGATCAGGCGCAGCCGCCGCACGGGCAGGGCCACGGGCAACAAATGTTCCGGGGTGAAAAAGGTGGATGCCCGCACGAGGGAGCGTACCCCGCCTGCACCGGCGGGCGGGACAATCGTGCCCTGGAAGGCATTCCAGGTCAGCCGGTAAAAATCGATGGCACCCCATTTGGCACTCAGGGAGCGAAACACGCCGGCAAACGCTTCGTTCTCTTCCGGACTGGAGTCCAGCAGGTGCAGGGCCAGGTTCAGCTGTTCGCGCACGTTCCGCAGGCGCACATGAATGAGGTTGGCCCACTCCAGAAGACCCAGCACCAGGACAAACAGGGCCAGCAGCCAGGAGGCAACGGGGGTGACAATGAATGTAACGAGTTGTTCCGACATGCGAGTCTCCCGTCAACCGGCAGGCACCTGGACAACGATGTCATGGCATTTGATGCAGCGGCCTGCCGCCGGATGGTGGCGTGTGGAGTCGGGCAGGATGGGAGGACCGATCTTGTAGATGGACGACACCCGCTCCAGCACCTTGCCGACCGGGGTAATGGGTTGGCTTCCGGGGGGGGCACCGCCCTGGATCAGATGGCATTTGGTGCAGTTTCCCCAATAGGGATGGGGAATGCGGGCGTTACGCGGAATGATGGGCAGCCGTTTGACCACCATTTTGGTTGGGCGGACCGGATTTTTTTGGATGGCATTCATCGTGTCGATCACCTGCTCCGGCATGGTCGGCTCGGTGGGGGCTGGCATGGTGCCGAAAATTTCTCCCCGGACAAAACGGGGCAACCGGGTCTGGGTCCATTCTGCGAGGGTTCCCTGGTATTTTTCATACAGAAGCCCCCCTGTACCCAGAATGACCAGCACCATGAGCATGCTGGTAAAGGGCTTGACCCGGTTTGGTCGCCGGTTTCTCATCCTGGTCTACCGCAATTGGTTCGACCATAAGGCGAACCCTTCATCGTTGCGCAGTTGGCACCAGCGTCCGTTGACGAACAACTGCTTGGCATAGACGACCGGATCAGGGTCGAGACGGGTGCGATCAAAGCGGAACCCTTTGCCGGATACCCGTTGATCATGGATCAGGTCGCATCCCAGATATCCCAGAAACCATTTGGGTCCGACGCTGACATGGCTTTCGCGGCCTCCAATCTCGTGAATCCAGATGTGAACCTGCCGGTCTTGTTGTGGCAACTCGGTGATTTGTTGGATGGTTCCTTCAAAACGGACCATGGGGGCCTGTTCGAAGGGGACCATGCCTGGCTGGATCGGGGTCCCCCCCTCGGTTGCGGTTGTGGTGGCGGCGTTGGGGTCTGTTGTGCCACCGGGTACCGCGTTGCCGGGTGCCGCGACATTCAGCATTTGTCCCAGGCCGGGATAGGCCGGGGAGGTTCCGCCTGCCGGGGGTGCCCCCACAAAACCGGGTTGTGGGACGACGAGATTGATGGCCTCGCCACCGCCACCGGCTGGGGTCTGTGGTTTTTGCGGGTCAGACGGATAAAACGCCAGCGCCATGACACCCAACAAAAAAATGGCTCCGGTCACACCGATCCACTCTTCGAGTTTCATGGAATATTCCCGGTCTGCGGTGATTTAAGCAATTTTCGTACCATTTATGACAAACCCCTCACCCAATCCCTGGGTTTTCAAACATCAGGTTTCGGCAACCTCGACTGGCGAGAGAAAAATTTCCAGCTCTCCCATGTGTTCGACTTCATCCATGATGCGTTGGCGGAGCAGATCGACGATCAGGTCGCCTTCGTAGACTTTGAGGGTTTCGGGCACCAGGACATCGACCTCCACATGCAGGCGGTCACCCATGGTTCTGCCGCGCATGTAGGAGACGCCCTGGATGCCGGGGACCTTGTTGATGACATTGTGGATGGCCTTGAGTTCATCCATGCCGAGCGAGGCGTCCATCAGGCCGTCGATGGCTTCCAGGATCAGGTCCATGCCGATTTTGGCCACCACCAGCGAGACCCCGAGGGCGGCGAGGGGATCGGCAATGGGCAGTCCGAAGGTTGCCAGACTGATTCCCAGCAGCACGGCCATGGAGGAGAAGGCATCGGAGCGGTTGTCCCAGGCGTTGGCCATGATGGCCGGGCTGTTGTTTTCCCGTCCCACGCAACTCTGATAGCGGAACAACAATTCATTCATGGCCACCGAAACGGCGGCTCCCAGCAGGGCAAACGAGTCCGGCTGGGCATATTCGCCCGTCATGATCGAGGTGACGGCGTTGATCAGGAGAAAGATACCGCCGCCGAGCAGAATCAATCCCACGATGGAGGAGGAGAGAAACTGGATTTTGCCATGGCCGTAATGGTGATCGGCATCGGGTGGTTTTTCCGAAATTTGCAGGCTGAAGAGGGTGATGATCGATGCGAGCAGGTCTGCCGAGGAGTGAAAGGCGTCGGCGATCAGGGCCTGACACCCGGTCAGGACGCCCAGGATTCCCTTGTACAGGACCAGGAAGACATTGTTGGCGATGGAGTACCAGACGTGTTCGTGGTAGCACGATTTGCAACGCTCATGTCTCATGGTTGCGGGTGACTCCCTTTCTCTGGTGGCCTGGCTTTCTTGTCTGCGTCATGTTCACCGGCTGGTTGGGTTCCCTTTTCATTCCGGGGCAGCAACCGGATGAACCTCTCCGGAGACATTTGCGGCAACTCTTCATGCGAGGCGTGATAGTATGCGGCACGTCGGAACCCGGTAATCCTGGCCAGAAAATACCAGGGAAACGACGTGATCAGGGTGTTGTAGACCCGTACCTCTTCGTTGTACTCATCGCGCCGGTGCGAAATGCGATCTTCCAGTTCGACCAGTTTATCCATCAATTGCTGGTAGGTCACGGTGGTGGTGATGCTCGGGTATTGTTCCACAATGGCCAGCAGTTTTGCCATGGCCTCTTTGCTCAGTTCACCTTCCATGCTGCCTTTGAGGAGCTGGGCCAGTTTTTCCTGGCTTTCAGGGGCCGGGGCCGGGGCCGGGGAGGGTGGGGGAGCCGGGGCAGCGGGGAGGGGGGCCGGGGTGTTTTCCCTGGCGGGAGTACGGCCGATCTCCGTGCGGCGGCTGGTCACCTGCTGCACGATATCCTGTTCCAGCATGGCATTGTTCAGGGTCATGTTGATCAGGTTGTGGAACAGATTCCGGCGGCGTTGAATCACGTCCTGGACATGTCCTTCCGCCGACAGGACCCGCTCTTCCAGGGTGACGAACCGGTTGAAATTGTAGAGCGTGGTGATGCCGAAGACGAGAATGGACACAAAAGAGAGCAGGACGATGAGAAAGCGTGCCCTGATGGGTGGCAGGTGCAGTTTCTGGTTGGCAATCTCATCCCGGTACATGTCGCGCAGAAGACGTTTCATGCGGCGCAGTCGCTCGTCGTTGAGCGGCTCCGTGGCATACGGCTCCAGGTCATCCTCCTCTTTTTTGGCTTCGGCCATGTTCGATCAGTTCAACCTTCTCAGGACAATTTTTTTCCAAAGCGTTCACGATACCAGTTCAGGGTGGCCTTGAACAAATTTCTTGATGCAGAGAGAAATGCGGATCCCCAGTGCGACCAGCCCGGAGATGTTGCCTGATCCAGGTCCAGATCCAGGCCCGGATCCAGAGCCATTTTTTGCTGCCTGCGCCCCGGTTGCGGATTCAGGATCGTTTTGGTGCGCACCGGTTGCAGAATCTCCTCCAGGTCCAGGCCCGGATCCAGAGCCATTTTTTGCTGCCTGCGCCCCGGTTGCGGATTCA
>JADGCO010000150.1 GCA_015228935.1 Magnetococcales bacterium
AAAAACAACATGGGGCGCTGCCCCAAACCCCGCAAGGGCGCTGCCCTTGACCCGCCAGGGAGCCAGCCCCCTGGACCCCGTTACCGAATGGCCAAAACGATGATCAAGGCCGCACTTGATGACACTTATTTTTTCTTCAGCTCGTCATCGATGATCCGTTTGTATTCCGACAGGGGGCGGGCACCGACCAGGGGAATGCCATTGATGAAGAAGGCCGGCGTGCCGTTGACGCCCAGATTTTCCCCTTCGGCGAGGTCACTCTGGATGCGGGCTGCGTGTTTGCCGCTGGTGAGGCATTGGTCGAACTTGGCGGTATCGAGTTTTTGTTTGGCAGCCATTTCCTTCAGGAAGGGAATTTCCGGATCGGCGTCGGTGGCGAACAGGGCGTCGTGAAAGGCCCAGAAAGCCCCCTGCTCGGCAGCGCACTGCGCCGCTTCGGCAGCCTTGGCGGCCAATGGATGCGACGGGAGCGGATAGTGCCGGAAGACCAGACGAATCTTGTCCGGATATTGTTCAAATATTTTACTCAGGGTTGCCTGGATGTTGCGGCAGTAGGGGCACTGAAAGTCTGAAAATTCGACAATGGTCACCGGGGCATTGGCCGGGCCTTTGCTCAAATCTTCTGGTCCCTTGATGGGAATGCGGGGTGCCTTGGGTTGCGGCAGGGTGACCTGGGCGTTGTATTTTTTGACCAGATCGGTCAGGAAACGGGTGGCGGCCTGTTCACCGGCGCGGTTTTCGAGGAAACCACGCACCCGGTCTTCCATGCCCTTGCCCTGGTTGGGGAGCCGTTCCTGATTGGTCTTGATGAAATCACTCACCATCTTGTCAGTAACCGGTTCCTGTTTGCTGCCGATTTCGTCGCGAAGCTTGTCCAGGGGCATGTTGCGTTGTTTGGCTTCCAGGGTCAGCATGTGTTCGGCCATCAGTTCCTGGATTTTCTGCATGCGAAGTTGATAGACTTGCTGATCGATTTCGTAGATGCGTCCTGCCAGGGATTTATCCAGCTCAGCCTGGGTCAGTTTCCAATCACCGATACGGGCGACCACCCCGTCATCTGTGGCGCCGACGGCCTTGGGCCAGGCCGTTGCGGCGATCAGGGCGAGCGCCAGCAGCATGAAGAGTTGAAGTCCCTTGTTCGGGGTGTTGCCCATTGTCATCATGGGGGTGTTCCTCCTTGCGTTGTTGACGAGGGTTGGGGTCCGTACACAATGTCGGCCCGTTGGCGAAATGCGGTCACCATGCGCTGGGTCACGGTACTGAAGACAGGCCCCATGGTGAGTTCCAAAAGCTTGCTTTTGAATTTGAAATCGATACTGAATTCCACGCGGGTTCCCTCGGGAACCGGGACGAAGACCCAGGAATTTTCCAAATGTTTGAACGGCCCGGAATGGAGCGAAATGCGTATGCTCCGACCCGGTTCCAGAAGATCCACCGTGCGGAATGTTTCGCGCAGTCCCTTGAAGGAAATGGTCATTTCCGCCATGAACCGGGTATCGGTCACCTCATACTTGCGGGCCTGGACACACCAGGGCAAAAATTGCGGGTAACTGTCCATGTCAATGACCAGATCGTACATTTGCTGCGGGGTGTAGGGAACGGTGGCGTTGACTTGATGTCGAGACATGCGGCACTCTCTCCGGCGGGTGTCGAGGCGGACGGGGTTCTAGGGTGGCGAAACGAGGTTCTGGCCGTACAGGGCAAAGGCCCGGTTCCGGAAAGCCTCCAGCATTTGTTTGGAAACCTGGGTGAAAACGGGACCCAGGGTGACGTTCATGAGACGGCTCTTGAATTTGAAATCGATGAAAAAATCGACGCGCGTTCCCTGGGGGGTGGGGGTGAAGGTCCATTCGTTTTCCAGATGCTGGAAAGGCCCGGAACGGAGCTTGACTTCCACCTTGCGTCCCGGCACAAACCGGTCCACAGTCTGGAAACACTCCCGCATGCCCCGGAAGCTGATGGTCAGCTCGGCCACAAACTGTCCCTCTTCCTCGTTGAAGATCCGGGTCTTGGTACACCAGGGGAGAAATTCGGGATACCTGCGCACGTCCAGAACCAAATCATACATTTGCATGGCCTGGAACGGAACGGTATCACTCAACTGGATGCGCGGCATGCAGGCACCTTTCACGGGCGTCCAGAGGGAAATCCGGACAGAATCTGGCGTCCGAGTTGTCTTTTGATGAAAAGTCCAATATCTTCTTGCTCACTCTTTTGTTCAGGGTTCACCGATTGGCGGATGTTCCGCTGGTCGTGGCGGGGTCCGGTCGGGACGGCCCGGAACACCATTCAACGGGCCAATTGGCCACTAAAAATCAGGAGTTGAAAATGACAGTAAAAATCGGCATCAACGGGTTTGGACGTATCGGTCGCTGTGTGTTTCGTGCCATCGACAAGGACCCCGCATTCAAAAACATTCAAGTGGTGGCCATCAACGACCCGGCCCCCCGTTCCTCTCTCGTTCACCTGCTCAAGTATGACTCCATCTTCCGTACCATGGAAGGGGAAGTGAAGGAAACCGCCAACGGCATGTCCGTGAATGGTCGCGAAATCCGCTTCACCGGCGAGACCAAACCCGAAGCCCTGAAGTGGAACGAAGCCGGCGTGGACTACGTCATCGAAGCCTCCGGCCGGATGACCACCGCCGAAGCCGCCCAGCCCCATGTCAAAGCCGGTGCCAAGCGCGTGATCATTTCCGCTCCGGCCAAAGGGGGCGTCAAGACCTTCGTCATGGGTATCAACGAACACGAATACGATCCCCGTCAACACGTCGTGGTTTCCAATGCCTCCTGCACCACCAACTGTCTGGCCCCGGTGGTCAAGGTCATCCTGGAAAAATTTGGTGTGCAGAAGGGTCTGATCACCACCGTTCACTCCTACACCGGTGACCAGCGCCTGACCGACATGCCCCACTCCGATCCGCGCCGCGCCCGCGCCGCCAACCTCTCCATGATCCCCACATCCACCGGCGCTGCCAAAGCCATCGGTGAAGTGTTCCCCGCCCTGAAGGGAAAACTGGACGGCATGTCCCTGCGTGTGCCGACCCCCAACGTCTCCGTGGTGGATGCCACCATCATCACCGATAAAGAAACCAACGTCAAAGAGGTCCAGGATGCCCTGCGCGCCGGTGCCAACCGCTACCTCGGCTATTGCGACATTCCCCTGGTCTCCATCGACTTCCTCGGTGATCCCCGCTCCTCCATCGTGGACGGCCCCTCGACCTACGTCATCGGCAACGTCGTCAAAGTCCTGGCCTGGTACGACAACGAGTGGGGCTATTCCAACCGCGTGCTGGACCTGATCAACCACATGGCCGCTCGCGAAGTCTGAGAGACGCCGTGACCGCCAGAAAGCCTTCTTCTGGCAACACCGGAGGACATCCGCTTGAGTCGGATGCCCTCCGGGTCAATTTGCGCAATACGGCCGTGGCGCGGGTCGATATCGACCCGCGCCATGTCGTGCTGCGCCAGGTCGTGCGGGACTACGCCGGCATTACCGACTCCCTGGACATTCTGCTGAAAGAGCTGAATCACCCTTTCCGCAATTGGCCTTTGATCCTGCCCGATCTGAAAGGGTTCGTCCTCAAAAACTGGTCCCTCTACCAGGACCATGACCTGGGACCGAACTCCTTCGACCTTTTCCGTGATTTTTTCTTCCAGGCCCTGGAGGGCAAAGAGTCCCATCTGCGTGAGGTCCTGGAAGGATTGACCGCCTTCCTGGAACGGGTGGTCACCCGGATCACCCCGGGACATCTTTCCCCCTATGCGCCCTGTTTCGACCGGCTGTTCCAGGCATTGACCGCCCTGCCGGACCGGCATTTGTTCCTGCTCTCCCAGAGCCATTATCCCTTGCCGCGCTCTCTGGGGGTGCTGCTGGCTGCCATGCGGCAGGTGGTACCGCCGGCCCCGACACCCGATCCCCGGATCATGCGGGATCTGCTGCGCCGCTGCCTGGAAATTTCCTGTGACTACTGGTTGCGCTCTCCCGATCCGGCAACTTTCTTTGCCCCGGACAGGGCAGGTGCCGTGCAGACTATTTCCCACCACGCCCTGCGGACCGTGCAGGCACGTCTGCGCACCATCCTGACCCCCCATGCCCTGCCGGACCATACGAATCTTTCCGTTGCGGACGCGACAACCCCACACCCGGAGTCGCCTACCCCGCCGGACAATGCGCATCTTCCGGCCATGGATGCGGCAGCCCGGCTCCTGGAACTGCCCACCTTTCTGGACATTGTGCGAGGGTATCGGCAGGCAGCCACGGAGCTGGGACGGCAAATCGCCACCCGAAAGTCACCCGCAGAAACGGAAAACCGAACCCTCGCCTTCCTGTTTCACATCATGGAGACCGAGGGACTGGGCCTGATTCACGAAGAGACCCTGCGCGAAATCAACCGAACCCTGGTCCACCTTGTGCGCATGGAACAGACCCCCGCCCAGATTCGGGAGGTCTTTCTCCGGACCTTCCAGTTTCTCAAGGTCAACGTCGGCCAGTTTCCCAACACGGCCTTGCAGAGTATCGAAGCCCTGGGAACCGAGGTGTTTTTGCGCAACCAGAGCGGCCTGGTGGAAATGTTCCTGGAAGAGGTGGTCCGGTTTGGCTTCCAATACAGTGCCGTGCAGGGGGTGGATATCGATTGGCAACCGGTGGCCAACCCGTCGCATCTGTACAATGTCCGGGTGTGGCTCAGCCTGATCCTGCAACACCCCAAATGGTGTTCCACCCTGCTGTCGGCGTTGATCATCAATCTGCATCTCACCGGTACCTGCATCAAGGATACCGATCTCTTTCAAAAAGAAATCACCCGGATTCTCAACAGCGAGATTGAGCCGGTTTTCAATCTCATCAAGCAACTGGCGCGTCTGTTGCCGGTCTATTTCAATGAA
The DNA here is from genome assembly GCA_015228935.1 of Magnetococcales bacterium. NCBI lineage: Bacteria > Pseudomonadati > Pseudomonadota > Magnetococcia > Magnetococcales > Magnetococcales bacterium. The sequence goes on from JADGCO010000150.1 coordinate 4,887, forward strand.
ATCGGTGCCGAGGGGGAGCTGCGCAATGTCTCCACCGATCTCGATGAATTGACCCAACGTCAGGATCGCATGGTCCATTTTTTGCGCAAGCAGTGCCATGTGGAGAGTACCAATCTGACCGTGGGGTTGACCGCCGCCATCCTGCGTTTCTGGCACAATGGCGACAAAACCCCCTTGCAACCCTACATGCCGGCTTCGCTCCTGGAAGATATTCCGGTTGCCGGTCCCCTGTTTGACGGGGTGCATCAGGTCGTGGCTCGGGTGTGCGAACAATCCGGCCTCGCCGATCCGACGGAACTGTTGAACCTGCCCTTGGACGCAGCCCTGCCGGTCATCATGGGTGGCGTCGATCTTCCCGAAACCGCCCGGCGACGGGTGGCACATCTGCTGCACCTCTACCAGATGCTGCACCGCAAATACAATCTGGGTTTCCAGGGTATCCACGGTGCCTTGCGCGATGCCTCCTTCCAAGGATTTCCACACCTGGATCGACTCCTGGCCGATCTGGACGCCGAGGTGGACAACGAAACCCTCCTCGCCACGCTGCTCGATGTCCTGGAAGGATTGCGGGAGATCATCCTCTCCCGGGAAGTGTTTCCGGTGCGCGAAGAGATTTACCAAAAACGCCATATCGCCGTGGGCATCCCGTCCATCTATGGCCAGTATCGCGAACGGAAATTCGACGCCCTTTCCATGACCTTCCGTCTGGAAAACCTCGCCAATGTCTGTCTGGAACGCCTGTTGGAGACCATTCCCGACGGCTTCATCACCCAGGCCGGTTTTCGCGGCATCGCCCGGCAGCTCCATTATTTTCTGCGTGCCCTGGCCGTGGATGGCATCACCTCCCGCAAGTTGCAGGATCATCTGGTCATTCTGGAAGACTCCCTCCGCACCCGCCAGCTCACTTTCTATCAATACATGGATCTGTTCCGTGGCTTTTCCGAGGGGGTCAAATCCATCATCGAGACAAACTATGCCAGTCACCATCGGGACAACCTGGCCCTGATCGTCACCCAGGTACCAAAAGAAAAACTGCTGCCCCGTTATCTGGCCTTGCGCTCCGACGACCTGCCCCTCTCCCTGGAACAGATCAGCGAGGTGTTTTTCCGGGATCTCATTGCCGGAACGTTCGGCTTGCAGGCCCTGGACCGGTTTTTGGCCCGTATTTTAAAGGTTCTGGCCGCCCAGCAACAAAACCTGGACCCCCGGGGCATGGATCTTCTCATGACCTACAACCCCGAACGGTTGTTCCGGGACATTCATGCCACCGGCCAGCAGGATCGCAACCTGATGTTGCTGGGAGGCAAGGGATTCAACCTGACCCAAATGGCCGATCTGGGATTTCCCGTTCCGCCGGGAACGGTCCTGACGACGGAATTTTTCCGCTGCCGGCAGATCGTGCGCCATTATCAACCGGCCTGGAACGATTTTTTGCAGCAGTTGCGCACCCGGATCCACACCATCGAAACCCGCACCGGGAAAAAGTTCGGCCAGACAACCCGCCCCCTGTTGCTGTCGGTGCGCAGTGGTGCCTCCATCTCCATGCCCGGCATGATGCAAACCATCCACAACGTCGGCATCAACCGGGAAATTGTGGCCGGTATCATCCGTGAAAGCGGCAATCCGTTTTTTGCCTGGGACAATTATCGGCGCTTCATCCAGTCCTGGGCCATGAGTTTCGACATGGGGCGGAGCGTGTTTTCCGATCTGATGCGCCAGACCAAGCGCCGCCATGGCATCGAACGCAAAAAAGATTTGACCGCCGCCCAAATGCAGGAGCTGGCCGATGCCTACGAAGCGGCCACCCGGGAGATGGGCATCGTCATTCCGGAGGATCCCTGGGAGCAATTGCTCGCCAGCATCCAGCAGGTGGTCCAATCCTGGAATGCCCTCAAAGCCAAGGATTATCGGCGCATTCTCGGCATTGCCAACGACTGGGGAACCGCCGTGGTCCTGCAAACCATGATTTTCGGCAACGTGAGCCAGGAATCGGGTACCGGGGTGTTGTTCACGGCCAATCCGGGGCAGCGTCTCAGCCGGGTCATGCTCTGGGGCGATTTCACCCCGGGCAACCAGGGAGAAGATATCGTTGGCGGACTCGTGGCCACCCAACCAGTCTCCGTGGAACAATGCCTGAGTGATGGCCGGGATCCGAATACCTCCCTGGAACGCTGTTTCCCGGAAATCCATGCCGAACTGCTGCGTTATGCCAAGACCCTGATCTATGACCAGCGCTGGAGTCCCCAGGAGATCGAGTTTACCTTCGACGGTCCCCGTCTGGAAAATCTGTGGCTTCTCCAGACCCGCGACATGGCAACCACCGCCGAAAAAACCCATGTGGTGCGACGCTTCAAGGTGAATGCCCGGACAGGCGACCCGCTTTTGGCCCAGGGAATCGGCGTCAGTGGCGGTGCTTTGTGCGGGCGGGCCGTGTTCAATCTGGACCAGATCCAGAGCCTGCGGGCCGAGGACCCAGATACCCCCTTGATTTTGATCCGGTATGATACGGTCCCCGAAGACATCAAGGAAATCTACCTGACCCAGGGCTTGTTGACGGCCCGGGGTGGGCAGACTTCGCATGCGTCCATTGTGGCGGCGCGTCTGAAAAAGACCTGTGTGGTTGGCTGCGAAGCCCTGAATGTGCGCGGTGCCGAGCGGGATCACGGCGAACTGGGAGGACATCCGGTCCGCTGTGGAGATCGCATCAGCCTGGATGGAAGACGCGGATTGGTCCTGGCAGGATGGCACGAGGTTGAATCAACCGTCGTCGGAGTCAAATCGGATCAATGAAATTATTTCTCATTTGTTGTATCTGTTCAGAACCCTTGTAAAAAAAGGATTTGATATGAAAGACTTTGTTGGGGCTCCGCCCCAAACCCCGCCAATTTGATATGAAAGACTTTGTTGGGGCTCCGCCCCAAACCCCGCCAGGAGGAAGG
>JADGCO010000151.1 GCA_015228935.1 Magnetococcales bacterium
GATCGGACAGGAATTCGCGCAGATAGTGCCGCACGGCAGGGACCGTGGGGGCATCGGGGGTTCCCATCTGGGTGAGCAGAACGGCGGTCGTGTTCAAACTGTTGCAACCTCTCCCATATTTAATGTGTCTACGACCAGAGGTTGAATTGCGCCACAACCCGCACTCCTGGCGAACAGGTCATGCATCAATAGCATCTGGACAGGAATTATTTTTGCGTTCTTGTCGCCGATTGACAGCGCAAGAAACAGCAGGGTTGGCCGGTCATGGTCATGTCAAAGCGCTTCGGTGCAAAATGTGGCCGGGGTGACAATCCGCGTGCGACCAACGCTGCCACGTTGCATAAGCCCGGCACGGCGATCACCGGTCACCAGATAGTCAGCCTCGCCAACCATGGCCATCGAAAGCAGGAAAGTGTCATTCGGATCGTTCACGTCGATGCTTTCCGGAAGGGTAGGCAAAACCCCAAGCACGATGGCACGCTGCATGTTATTCACCATCGTGCCGATGCGGTGGGCCGGCAATATGGCCTTGAGCTTCGGGTAGCGACTCACTCGCCGCAGTTCATCAAGCTGTGCCGTTGATGTCACCAGATCAAACCTGGCTGCACGCCAAGCGCGATAGATCTTGTCAGGTGAGCCGTAAGGCGAAATCAACGCACCAAGCAGCACATTGGTGTCCAAAATGACACGCATCAATACTCACGTGCCCATTGCACGGCTTCGTCGATCAGATCGGTCAAATCAGTCTCGCTCATGTCGGCGGCGGCGGTCTTGGCCTGTTCGACGGCGCGTTCCAGGAGGTAGGCACGCACGGCTTCCTCGATGAATCGCGACAGATCGCCCTTGCGACCACCGCCTTGTGCCGCAATGAACATGCGCACGGATTTGTCTGTATCTGGTGAAACGGCAATATTCCAACGAATTGATGTCATACTGATCTCCGGCATCTGGGTGTATGGATGTCTATACACTTGTGCGCGGATACTGTCAACGATTTGCATAACGTTGGCCCCCACTGCTTGATTTGGCAACCATCAGAGCAGAATTGAAAGAGATATGCCATGACAACGCATGATGCAATTACTCATCATCGTGACCATCATCACCTCCCACTTGCAGGAGTTGTGGGATTACAGTCAGACCATCCTGAAACGGGATGGTATGGTCGATCAGGTGTTTGAAATTTAATTAGAGTATTTTCATATCAAAGCCTCATCCGCTGAAACAACTATTGGCGAAACGGAAGGGTGATTGACTTTTTGGATGATCTCATGCATTGTGGTGATGAGGTTATTTCCATCCTTGCAAGGGTCAAGAGCATGCCACCAGAAAAATCACGGGTCATCATAAGTTACAGCCATGCCGATGCCAAGCTGTTGAAAAATTTTCTCCCGTTTTTGAAAACACTGCAAAATGGTGGGCTGGTCACGGCCTGGAGTGATCATGATATCAAACCCGGGGTAGATTGGCCGAAGGAAATCACCCAAAAACTGAGTGAAGCCAATATCGCCGTCCTGTTGATTTCGCAAAATTTTCTTGCATCAGACTTTATCCGCACAGAGGAACTCCCCTTAATATTGAACGCCTATGAAAAGGGCACATTGACAATTCTTCCGGTCTTTTTAAGTCCTTCGGATGCCAGTGCAACCGCCATTCCCTTTACCGATTCCCAAGGCAATGCCAGGTCCTTCACCCTGACCAACATCCATGGCTACGGTACCCCAGAGAAGACGTTGGAACACATGTTGCCTGTTGAGCAGAAAGAAACATTCAAGGCATTGAATCAACGTATCCGCGAACTGGCCACCCCCCCCCCACCGAATCCAACTCCGCAATCCGTTCCAGACTCCTCTCCGGGCATGGACGCAGGTGCTAATGCTACGGTCAACGCCGTACAGGGCGATGACAAGCCGGGAAGTGAGATTATCAGTATCAAAGCCGATAAAGAACCGGTCGCCAGGCACCACAACGTCTCGACCGCAACCCAGCGCATTCTGGAACCCCTGCCGGGGCTGCGATTGCTGCCAGTCCCGGGAGGAACCTTTACCATGGGGGATGATCATGGAAAGCACGCTAGTGAAAAACCGGCACATCCGTTGGAACTCTCCTCCTTTTGGCTGGCAGAAACACCGGTGACCAACCGGCACTATGCCCTGTTTCTCCAATTGACCAAACATCCCGAACCTGCCTATTATTGGCAGAATCAAAAATACTCGGACCCAGATCAACCCGTGGTGGGTGTGGCTTGGTCGGATGCAGAAGCCTTTTGCACGTGGCTTACGCAAAAGTCCGGCAAGCAGATACTGCTGCCCAGCGAGGCGCAATGGGAATATGCCGCCCGGGGTACTGATGGCCGACGTTATCCCTGGGACCATGCGGAGCCAACAAAGGAGTTGGCCTGTTTTGGGTTGGATTCTTCGAAAGGAAAACCCTCTCTTGTGGGACAATACCCTGCGGGAAAAGGGCCTTTTGGCCATCTCGATCTGGCCGGCAATGTCTGGGAGTGGTGCCGGGATGTCTGGGATGGCAAGGCATACAAAAAACGCGCTGGGAAAAGCGCGGAGATCAAGGATCCTGTGGTCAACACAGGAGATCAGGAACGACGTTCTGTCAGGGGCGGGTCCTGGCACGGCCCTGCTGTGATCCTCCGGGCCGCCTTCCGCGGCGTCTACAGCGCCGGTATCCGCGGCGACGATCTGGGCTTTCGTCTCGCCGCCCCCGCCAGCACGCTTGGTCCTTGAGTGGTTGATTGTTGATCGTCGTCGATTTTTGTTTCCCTGGTCGCAGAGGTTTTGTATCCTCATGGGTGAAAGGTGGGAGCGCGATGTCGGCTGGGTCTGGACCCAATAGCTGACGGGAGACGCCGGGATGGTATCCAGATGCCGTTGTCTGGCCAACCTCCCGCCTTTTGTTCGGACGGTGAAGGAAATCTTAAGTTGTTCTACATCAGGTCAGGGTCAGTGATGAACACCATATGAATTTCGACAGTTGGCGTTCCCTCCCAGGTTCAGATCCCACTTTGTCAAGGGTTGTCAAGGAAAAAATAGTTGATTGTGCTTTTGGTGGCGGGTTGTTCGAGAGGATAAAACACCACTTCGTGATTTGGAAACCGCCAGAGCAAGGTTGAAGGATGTGTACCATGACAACACACGATGAAATGGTCGCAGAATGGATGGCCGATCCAGAATTCAAGGCAGCATACGATGCTCTGGACGATGATTTCCGATTGTTCGATGAGTTGCTTGCAGTACGAAAGAACGCCGAGCTGACTCAAGCCAAGGTTGCGGAAAAACTGAGGAACGAATGTTCCGATGCCGTTGGCTGCCGCATGGATGTCAAGCTTGTACCAGGGTGATATGAGCCCCCTGCAAAAAGCTTGAAGCAGGTCTAAATTGGTGAAAGTCAGGTCTGCAATACGTTGGCACCAAATAGGAGGATGTCCGTGGAAGAATCGTGGAAAGAAGCCATCAAGAAGGTACTCTCAGAGTCAGGAGAGCCTCTGCACTATGCAGATATTTCTGCGCAAATTTTATCCCTGGGTTACTACAAAACTGATGGAGCAACACCATCGGCAACTGTGAGCGCACAAATTACTTCATCGATAAAACGGGACGGAGACAAATCGCCGTTTGTGCGTGTTGGTAAAGGTATTTATACTTTAAAAGATTCATTGGATTCGCATATCAAAAAGTCATCCAACCCCAGATCAGATGAAGAAGAATCTAACTCAATTATTCGTTGTTTCGGTATGTATTGGCAACGTGATCTTGTTGTGTGGCGCAATGATCCAAAAATATTCGGGAGTCAGCCGGCAGCTTCCAAGCATGTTGATTTTGGTAAACAAAAAGGTATTTACATTCTTTATGATCACCACACAGTGTTATATGTCGGACGATCTGTTGACCGCTCATTAGGAAAACGCCTTCATGAGCATACGCATGACCGTCTCAACAGTCGTTGGAATCGATTCTCGTGGTTTGGTCTCCTTGGTGTAACAGATGAAGGTGATCTTCTGGAAACCAATCCTGATACCTCACTTGCTAATCTTATCGCGACGTTTGAAGCCGTCCTGATAGAGGCAATCGAACCCCCTCAGAATAGAAAACGTGGCGATGGCATGTCTGCTATTGGTGAATACATCCAGAGTATTGACCCTGAACTTAAAAGAGTAGAAACTCAAAATATTCTTCGGGATATTGCGCAGAGATTGTAGGTGTGGTGTTTGTCAAGCGTGACTGCTTTACCGCTCCTCCTCCCTCTCCAGACGATCAAATCCAGCGGTATCCACCAGGACCACAGGGACAGGATCTTTTATTGCATCCATGAGTTGTTGACCTCTTCAGGAGATGAAGGCCGCAACGACCACCTGACTGCACACGCCTCTGGTTCTTGAACAGTTGGATGTTGAGCGTCGATTTTTGTTTCCATGGTCGTGAAGATTTTGTATCCTTGCAGGTGAAAGGTGGGAGCGCGAAACCGACTGGGCCTGGACCCGATAGTCGGCTGAAAGGTTCGGCTGTGATTTCCAGAGGATCGCTTCCGGGTCAACCTCCCACCTTTTATTTTCCGAATAACAGGCTTCCTGTTCTTTGCCGGTTCAAGTAGTTCTGGTCGGTTCGGATCAGGTTCCAAAACAAACTCCCATCCTCCTTTACCCGGACCACGACCAGCAAATCCCTCATATCCTGGAAAAGTCCGATGTACCGCGTCCGAAACCCATCTTCGGAAGGCACAAGCCAAGCCTCGTAAGGATCGGTGAGGGTGGGCAATAGAAAGTTTCCATACCGTTCTCTGGCATCTGCTCGCTTTGCCACCACGTGTTCCAGAAGTTCCTTCCTGAGAATCACCTTCTCGACCGGGGTTTCCACAATCCGCGTTGGATTTGCCGGGGAAAAGCCGACTGCGTCCGCCAGGATACTCCAGGCTTTGTCATGTGATTCGGCGGCGGTAAGCAGCGGAGGTGCCGGAATACGTAGATGGCTGGAAACCTCCGCGAGATGAGGCCTCCCATAATCTACCCAAGTCTTATGTCCCGGCAGTATCCCCAGGCAAGGTTTCTTCACGCACCTGCTCCCGCTTGCAAACAGTTCAGGGTCGCCCCTAACGGGCGGTCGTCGATTTTTGTTTCCAAGGTCACGGAGATTTTGTATCCTCTCACCTGCTCTTTGCCGATTCAGATATTTCGGGTTGGAGCGAACAAAATTCCAGAAGAAGCTGCCGTCTTCGTTGGCTCGCACCACGACCAGAAAGTTTATCATCCCCTGGAACAATCCGATATAACGTGTCCGATTTCCATCCTCGAAGGGTGTGATCCATACTTCGTAAGGATCAACAAGGGTGGGAACGAGAAAGTTGCCGCATTGCAGACAAGGAGTTCCGGTAAAACATGCCGGCAATAATTGCCCCCTGTTGTCGGACGGTGGCGGGCACATCTGGAAAATATATTGTAACGAATTGAAAAACAAAGAATTTTATTTTATCTGTTGCTGGCATGGTTATTCCATATATCCCCCCGGAACCGGTTGGGGCAGGCTGTTCTTGATTCCTGACCGGCATGGGTGCAGCCCTGATCAGCACTATAAAAGGGGAACGGAATGAAACTCTCCGATCTTTCCATGATTGCCACCAGCCTTGTCGTCTCCAGCATGGTGGCCATGCCCTCCAAGTCCAATGTGGATGGGTGGAATACCAACACCGAAACAAATGGTTCCATTACCAATGGCACGCCCATCAGCCTGCCGTCCAGACGGATCCTGCTGGAGGCAAACCAGACCCATGAACAGGATTTTCTGGGCCAGACCGCCTTGATCCAGGCCGCCGAGACCGGGCGGAGCGATCTCGTGGAAGAGCTGATCCAGCGGGGTGCGGAAGTCAATGTCCGGGACCAATGGGGACGGACAGCCCTGGCCGCCGCTCTCCACAATGATCACCGGGAGATTGTGACCCTGTTGCTCAAACATGGGGCCGACATCACCCTGTAATCCCCCGCCGATGACGCAGGGCCGTAGTCAACTTTTGCCTTCCTGGGCAGCGAGTTCGGCCAGCATTTCCCGCAAAGCCTGCCGCCAGTGCATCGGTGTCCACGCAAGCCATTTCCAGGTGGCGGTGCAATCGAGGACGCTGTAGGCAGGCCGGGGGGCAGGCAGGGGATATTCGTGGGTTGGAATCGGATCGATGGGAACCGGGCGATGCAGCATGCCCAGGACAAGGGCCTCCTCCTGAATCGCCACCGCCAGATCGTACCAACTGGCCACGCCGGCATCGGTCCAATGCCAAATGCCCCCTTTTTCCGGACGCTGGGCGGCAGCCCAGATCGCCTGCGCCAGACCCCGTGCCCAGGTGGGAGAGCCGATCTGATCGGCAATGACCCGCAACCGGTCCCGTTCGCGCAGAAGACGCAAAATGGTACGGGGAAAATTTTGCCCATGGGCGGCATAAAGCCAGGCCGTCCGAAAAATGGTGGCCTCGCCCCCGGTGGCGGCCATGACCAGACGTTCCCCTTCGGCCTTGCTCCGGCCATAGACTCCCAACGGCTGGATCGGATCGGCAGGGGCATAGGGACGCCCGGCCTGACCGGCAAACACATAGTCCGTGGAGACATGCAACAACCGAATGCCCAATTGCCGGGTGGATTCGGCCAGTGCCCCGGGAGCGGTGGCGTTGACGGCAAAAGCCGATTCCGGTTCGGTTTCGGCCTTGTCCACCGCCGTATAGGCTGCGGCATTGATGACCATCTGCGGCTTGTGTTCTGAGAGAAGATTGCGGGTCTCCCGGGCACGGGTGATGTCCCATTCGGCAAACGTGTAGGTCTGCACCTGCCACCCGGCAGGGATCAACCGACTCAATTCACGTCCCAATTGCCCATCCGCGCCAAAGATCATCGCATCCACAATCTGTTCTCCCCTGTTGGAATGATCCCCTTGCCAACCAAATCCACGCTGAAATGATCCCCGGGCGACAATTCGTACCAGACACCACGCCCCTTGCCATGGCGAACAAGATAACCCATCCCGAGCAGGGAACGAAAATGCAATTTGAGGGTATGACGGCTGGTACGGGTCACCTGGCAGGCCTCTCCCATGGTAATCCGGCCCTGTTCACGGGTATAGGCCACGATCTGCATGGCCAGTTTCGGCAGTGCCACCTGGAAGAGTTGTTCCTGTTCAATTTTTTTATCGAGACGACGGGCCTGCTCCGCCAGGGCACGCAGAAAGAACAAAAGCCACGGTTGCCAGTTCGGTGCATCGGTCTGGATGGTTCCCTGTGTTTGCCGGAGAGCCAGATAGTAGGCTTCCTTGTTTGCTTCGATGATGCTTTCCAGGGAGCTGTAGGGGACGTGGTGATAGCCTGCCTGGAGCAACAACAAAGTCGTCAAAACGCGGCTCAGGCGACCATTGCCATCCTGAAATGGATGAATCTGAAGAAAGACAACCACCCATATGCCAATACGCAGCAGCGGATGCAGGTTGTGTGCTTGAAGATCATCCTGAAACCAGACGATCAATTCTGTCATTAAACGTGGTGTATCGAAGGGAGTGGCCGTCGCAAAGACGATCCCTATCTGTTCCCCTTT
>JADGCO010000152.1 GCA_015228935.1 Magnetococcales bacterium
CCCAACAAAGTCTTTTATATCAAATCCTTTTTTTGCAAGGGTTCTGAATAGATACGCTGATTTTTTGAACAGCTTCTGCATGGCTGATTTTTTGGAACAGCTTCTGCATGGAATCATGGCCGACCCGGATTGGACCCTTGTTCCAGTCCAGCGGAATCGGGTCAATACCTGAGCCGTTTGCAGAGGATTTTCCACGCCATGAACGCGACGTCGGATCCGTTTGGACCGTTTTTAATCAACCGTTTCGGGGAACATTATCTTCCGTCCGTCAACCAGGAAGTTTTTTCCCTGGTCGGGTCGGAAAATTTTTACCGCAAGCATTTCGAGGAGACCCTCGAAAAAGAGGATCACTTCTACGTGATCTGCGGAACCGATTCAGGCCTGTTGGTCAAATACATCCTGAAAAAAGGGGTACCCGGCGGCACTCGTTTCCTGTTTGTCGATTTTCCTGAAATCCTGGAACAGTTGACCAGGGAAAAAATCCTGCCGGAGCTGCCGGAATCCATCCGGTTGACCACGCCCGAAAAACTGCTTGATACGGCCATGGAGATGTCGATTTCCGACTATCTCTATCTGGGTGCCCTGGAGCTTGTCAAATCCTTGGCAGCCATGGATGCCGTCCATCAGCCCTACCTGGAAATGGCGGATACGGTCAACAACCAGATCACCCAGACCCGCCAAAAGGTGACGATGGAGACGGGTTCCAAGGTTTTCACGATGCGCATGATGGAAAACCTGCCGGAAAATCGTTACCCCGCCATTCTGTTGAAAAATTGTTTTCCCGGCAAGAGTGCCGTCCTGATGGCCGGGGGGCCTTCCCTGCTCGAAAATCTTCCCTGGGTGGTGGCCAACCGTGAGCGCCTTGTGGTGTTGGCGGTGACCCGTCTGGCTGGGCTGCTGCACCGTGAAGGGATCGTTCCGGATGTGCTGTTTTCCATCGATCCGCACGACATTCATTTCCATGCCAGCAAGGAGATGCTCAAATATTTTGGTCCCCGGACCCTTTTTGTCCATATGAACCATGCCCATCCGGGTCTGGTTGGCCAGTGGCGCGGTCGTCATGCCTTCATGTGGCATCTGTTTCCCTGGAAGACGAATCTCAATGTGCCCAACCTGTTTTTTACCGGCATCACGGTCTCGCATCAGGCCCTGGGCGTAGCCATTGAAATGGGATTTTCCGATATCATCCTGTTGGGGTTCGATCTTTGTTTCAACAAGGAGGGGTATACCCATTTCAAGGGAAGTCTGGAAGCTGCCATGGGACCTTTTGCCGAACAGACCCAATACATGGTGGAGACCAATGGGGGCTGGCAGGCTGAAACCCGCCGGGACTTTTTTGCCTCGATTCCCAGCCTGGGTGCCCTGGCCGAGGGTGCCCAGGCCCGCAATTGCCGCATCAGCAACCCGTCACCGGCCTCGGCCAAAATTCCCTTTGTTCAGCATCTGCCCTTGACGCAGATCACGCCTGTTCCCCTCGAACGCCCTCCTTATGAAACCCTCAGCGGCTGCCTGCCGGAAGATACCCGGGAAAACCGGGAAAAACATGATCGCCTGGTGTTGACCGAGCTGGATCGGGTGCGCAACATTGTCAATCAAATCAAAAAATTGACCATCGAGGCCCTGGAGTGCAACGACCGCCTCTTCAGCAAAAAACAAAAAGCGAATGGTTATAAATTCAAGTTGCGCATGGATGCCATCGAACAAACCCTGGACGGGGAGCTGGGGGAGGTTTCCCTGCTCGTGCGGCGCTGGAATCTTCCGGAATTCTTGAAAATGATCCGGCCCAACAAGGACAAGGAGTGGACCGACGCGGATATTGAAAAGGCCGGACGGCGTTATTATGAAATTTATCGCGACGCTGCCGTTCTGGTCATGAAATGGATCGACGCCACCCGCCAGCGTGTGCGTTCCCGGCTCGACGAGGAGCGCAACCTGCCCGATTTCAGAAACCTGATCCGGCAATGGGAACAGGACAAACAATACGGGCGTCTCATGATTTGTCTGGAACGGCACGGCCTCGATCTGGAACACCCCCCGCAAGCCAAACTGGTGCCGAAATTCCAGAAGATGGCTGCCGCCTGGCAGGAGCAGTTTCAGCAGGAAAACAACGCCTACCGGGTATTTGCCCGCAATCTGGTCAATCCGTTTGCCGTGCGGACCAAGGCCCAGGCCATTTTCCGGCTGCAATCGGTGGAGCGGTTGCGCATTTTCCGGGATGCTGTGGCCCAAAGCGACATGGCCTACAAGGATGAATTTGTTCTTTTGATGGATGGTTATTTGGGCGAATTGGAAGAGACCATGGAAACAAGCATTGCAGCCTACAAAAAGATCAAGCTCGATTTTCTGCTGGAAGAGTCCATGTCGCGGATTGCCTCGTGGCATTTGCGACGCCAGGATTTCATGGCGGCCCGGGATGCCTTGCATGATCTGGCAGATTCCTTCCCCCCCCGCAAGCCGCAATATGCCCAGATTCTGGCCCTGATGGGTGATCTGCCCCAGGCCGCCAGTCAGTATGAGGCGTATCTGGCCCAGACCCGGCATGATTATGTCACCATGCTCAAGCTGGCCCGCATCTACGTCAGCATGAACAATACTCAGGCAGCCCGGCAGTTGGTCGATGACATTCTGGCCGAGGATCCGGACAATCAGGGTGCCACGCTCTTTTTGCAGTCCTTGCAGACTACTTCAACACCATCCATTGCAGGAGTATCCTCATGAAATCCATATTGGTGACCGGTGGCGCTGGCTATGTGGGTTCCATTCTGGTGCGACGTCTGCTGGAACGCAACTATCGGGTGGTGTGTCTGGATTCCCTGCGTTTCGGGGGGGAGTCTCTGTTGGACATCTGGGGCCATCCCGGTCTTGCCTTCCACAAGGTGGACATCACCGACCATGCGGCGGTCAAGCGGGTCCTGGCCGGGGAAAAAAACATGGAGGCCGTGATCCATCTGGCGGCCATCGTCGGTGACCCGGCCTGCCGTCTGGAACCGGAACTGACCCATAAGACCAACTGGGAAGCCGCTGTGCATCTGGTGGAGCAGGCCAAGGCGCACCGCATTCCCCGGTTTATTTTTGCCTCGACCTGCAGCAATTACGGCAAGATGGACCAGGGCTCCAGCCATGTCACCGAAAACTCGCTGCTGGCACCGGTGTCACTCTATGCCGAATTGAAGGTCAAATTTGAAAATCACCTTTTGCATGGCGAGCGGGTTGCCGGGTTTCACCCCACCTCCTTGCGTTTTGCCACGGTCTATGGTGTTTCCCACCGCATGCGGTTTGACCTGACCGTGAATGAATTCACCAAGGAACTGGCCATGGGGCGGCCTCTGGTGGTTTTTGGCGAGCAGTTCTGGCGGCCTTATTGTCATGTGGCCGATTTTTCCCGGGCCATGCTGAATGTCCTGGAGGCCCCGGTCGAGCGGGTGGCTTATGATGTCTTCAATGTCGGCGATACCCGGGAAAATTACACCAAGGCCATGCTTCTGGACCAGTTGGTGAAGGTGTTTCCTCGGGCCCGAATCGAACGGGTCCAGACCAAAGAGGATCCCCGCGATTATCGGGTCGATTTTTCCAAAATCGTGCAAACCCTGGGCTTCCGGATTTCACGCACGGTTCCCCAGGGTATCCAGGAAATCAAGGATGTTGTGGAGTTGGGCGTGATCACCGATCCAGATCACCCGAGGTATTACAATACACCGCAGAAAAAATAAAAAAGAGGTATCGTTCAGGGCACGTCATGCTGCCCAAATCTCTTTTTTGGTTGGGTCGTCAAACTGTATCGTCATCCCGGTCTCCATGTGTGCCTGTGGGTTTGTTGACAAGCCAATCCCGTCAGTGGCCGGTGTGTGAAGTTTCCGGCTTATGCTTCTGCCCGTGGTTGCGGGCAGTGTTGTAGTGATTGATCTGCTCGGCTGTGAGAATTTTTTGCATGGCGATGTGGGTGTTCAGGTGGATCAGACGGAGCCTGCCCCGCAATTGTCCCAACTCCATGACCACCGGAGTGATCTTGTCCGGTGCGGCATGGCCACTGGCAAAAAGGTGATCCAGTTTGGCCTCTTGACGAAGAATTTCCTCTCCCACGGGAACGGCCTGGGCGGTCATTTCCCTGGCCAGGGTTTGCGCGGCTGCTTCCTGTTGGGGAGAAAGGCGCAGCTCCTTGGCCAGTTCCAGGACATGAACCGGTCCCGGATATCCGTTCAATTCCGCCACCATGGATTGCTTGAGTCCCTTGCCCGCCTTGAGACCTTCCTGTTCCTCGGCTGAGAGGCTTTTGATCACCTCCTGCCCGGCCTTCTCTGTGGCAAAAACTTCCGGCATGGTATTCCAGGATCCCACCAGAACAACGACTGCCAACCAACACTGTTTATTCATGATTGATACTCCCGTTCTGATATCATTTTCCAATGTCCTCAATATCCAGATGCAACAGGGAAATGATACAATCGTATTGTCTGGAGATCACGACCATCTCCACGGTTTCCGTATCCGGGAACCAGGTTCCCCTGGGCAGGAAACAAATGAAAAACAAAAAAAGACCGAGTCCGTTAATGGGAATCGGAAATCCAGGGACCACCTGCCACCCAATGAGATGAAAATGTTGTTTCGTTGCTGGCGGCTTGCATGACCGGTGACAGGAAGTTGGCAAGTACCGACACCACCTCGTCCAGTGGTCGTACAGTCAACCTGTTTTTCCTGAGAAACGCTTTCCACAGCATTTGCTTCTGCCGGTCATGAGCAAATGCCTGTGTGATGCCAAATGGCAACTGGTTCTGTAGTGCTGTTCCGCGACAGTTGAAAGTTGCCCGGATGGCTTGGCAAAGAAGATTGCCATCAAACTCGGTTTGTTGTGCCAATATCCAAAGATCGAAATAATCTTTCATGCGACTGTTGGCGATACCCAGGGATGTCAGTGCCTCGGTTTTCTCTGCCACGACCGTGTATCGCGGATAGACACGCAGTCTTGGTACTTCAAAACCAGTCAGGATGACTGGGTATTCTGCGTCCTCGGGTGCCGGGGTGACAACATCCCCAAATCCGATGTCAATCTGGACTTGACATCGAGCGTGATCAAGAAGACCAAGCAGGGTAACCCGAACACCTGCGTGATTGGCATTCTTCCGGATATCGGTTGCACGTACCGTATCGGGCTGGAATGCCATGCCATCTTTTGCCTCGATGGCACAAATTTCCCGAAAAATTTCCTCCATGTGGTGCAGATCGGATGATCCAAAGCCAAGAAAGTCCGCATCTCTTGTCGGACGATGTGGAATATCAAACCACAGGTCGAACAACAAGGCTCCCTTCAACAGGAACAGATTGACATGCCTTGAGATACTGATCCGGTAGAGGAGACGTTCAAGGGCATAGCGTGTGAGAATAAAATTGAAATCCTGTTGTGCATCCCGTGCATGGTTCAGCAGCCTGGCACGGACGGATGCGGCCACGTTGTGAGCGATCAAGTCAGGCTCTCCATGTAGGGACGCATGACATGATCAACACGGCAGGCGGCAGCCAGGTGCCAAATATCATCCATTTGAAATTTCTTCTCTTTCCATGACTCATGCAGTGCATCGATGGCAACATCCAATCCGATCTTGTGGCGATATTTGAAGCAATCAACCACAGTCTTGGCAACACTGGTTATCCGCACCGGTACGCCGTCAACCAGGTATTCTTGAATACCCTCGGTCAGTGCTGCACCAGAGAAGCGGACAATGCGTAGCGGGGGATACGCCATCCGAGGGGCACGTGCCTTGTTGGGAATGGCGAGCCAGACTTCGAATGGCAAGTGTGTGGTCAGACCATGAAAACGTAACGCAGAAAGAAGACAAACGACGACCCGGGGTTGCTGACACGCCACCTCGGCCAAGGTACCATGCTCGGAAACTTTTCGTTCCGGAGTTGCATAAAGACCACGTCCAATCCGGATGAGATTTCCACGGCGGGCCAACCGCGTGATCGCCATCCGGGAAAATCCCAGGTCGATCAAATCGCGAGGCCGGATAAGCCCATGGAGGCGACCAAAATCAATGAGTTCCTGATAGCGGTTTCCTGTGTTGTCAGAATGTTCCATGGAGTGGTTTCTCATGTTGCCAGAGTGTTTCATATTGTCGGTAAATGTCAATATATACCGACAAAACGAAACCACGTTTTACACAAAAAAAAATCCGTCCATCACGTTTCTCCCGATCCAATATCCTCAACATCAAGATGCAACAGGGAAATGATACAATCGTATTGTCTGGAGATCACGACCATCTCCACGGTTTCCGTATCCGGGAACCAGGTTCCTTTGGGCAGGGCGGTTCCTTCCCTGGGATAGGGGATCGATCCTGGACAGGCAGCCAGGGAGGTTGCAGGTATGGCGACGGGTGCCTGATGGTTGCGCAGAAAGCGTCGAAACCGGCGGGCGGAGCGACTTGTTTCCGACCAGAGAATGAACCCGTCGCGGGAGAGTACCAGGAGAGCCTGGCGGGTTGTATAGCGCAGCCATTGCCGGATGACGGCCTGGAGGGAGACGCCGTAGCGGTCGGCACACAGGGAGAGGGTGGCAAGATCGGTAAACTCACCTGGAGCGATCTGGCGCTGAAAATCCTCCATCGGCATTAAAAAATGGGCTGAAAAAATGTCTGCTTCCTGTTCCAGGCGCAGGTTTCCCCGGCGGGTGGCGAACATTTCCCGGTCCACACACTGGAAGCCTTGCTGGTGGTTGGTTCGGTGCATGAGATAATGACCGAATTCGTGCCCCAGGGTAAACCGTATCCGGCGGCGGGACTGGACCGCGCTGTTGAAAAAAATGGCCCACCCTTTGCGGTGGCGTGGATCGGGGGCCAGAATGCCGTCCAACCCTTGCAGGGGTTCGCCATGAATCCAGGTGAGTGGATCGTCCGGAAACAGCCTGGCAGACAACAGGGGGGCGGTCTCGACCACGCTGACCGGGTACCGTTCAAGCCCGAAGGCCTGATCCAGCACCTGATTGATGTATCCTGACCATGCCAAAGGCCCCTGGGCAACCCGGGTCATGACTTGCTCCAGACATCGATCAATTCCCGCAGGCGCTGTTTGGTCTCCTGGGGCAGGCGCTGGTATTTGCGAAAAAATGCCTGATCCATGGACCCTTCGTCCGGGACATCCTGCGCTTCATCCACAAAAAACGAGGCGCTGACGCCCAGAGCCGCCGCAATCCGTTGCAGCTTTTCCGCAGAGGGGCGGGGAATGCGTCCCTGTTCCAACTCCCACAGATAACTTTTGCTGGAGTCGGTGCTGGCGGCCAGTTGATCCAGGGTCAGTTGCTTTTGTTTGCGCAGGGTTTTGATTTTTTCTCCCACGGGTATCGACATGATGTGGCCTCTTTGACAAGGTGGATCCTGTTCGTTCAGGCGATACAGGATATGCCAATTTGGTGGAAAAAATCCACTTGCAAACGTGTTCGGTATACCGATATTATCCGAATCGATCTGGTATTATTCAACCTCACATCCCGGTCTTTAACCCTCGGATAAAAAAATTGGAAAGAAAGATTTTATTGGGGCTCCGCCCCAA
>JADGCO010000153.1 GCA_015228935.1 Magnetococcales bacterium
CTCTTGGCGGGGTTTGGGGCGGAGCCCCAATAAAATCTTCCTTTCCAATTTTTTTATTCGAGGGTTAATAGACAGCCTCTCAGACATGCCAAATCAGAAGGCTGCTCCTCTTGGAGAGTAGCCATGCCGTTCCGAGCGTACAAAAATTTCCGACCTGCCCGGAGTCAGAAAATCTGGAAAAATTGGTGACGCGAAAAGAGTGACAATGACGTGATGATCCTGCCAGGAGATGGATGCATGGCCAAAAATGCTGGACGTTGTGTGCTGGACCTGTTGCTCGTGCTGGTGTTCGGTCTTGGTTGCCTGGTTGATGCAATGGCCGTGGAGAAAACCCCACCGCCGCCCGGTCCCCCCAAAACGCCATTTCTCCGCATCGAAACCGGCATGCATACGGCGATGATCAATCGTCTGGCCGTCGATGGAAAAGGCAATTTTGTTGCCACGGTCTCGGATGACAAAACCGTGCGGGTCTGGTCTCTTCCCGAAGGCAAGCTGCTTGCCACTCTGAGGGTTCCCATTGGTTCCGGCAATGAGGGATCCCTTTACAGCGTGGCCATTTCCCCGGATGGGAAGAGCCTGTTGACAGCCGGGGCCACGGGTCATACCTGGGATGGCCTGTTTTCTCTTTATCTGCTTGATCTGGAAAAAGAGCGCATCAAGGGGGTGCTGCCCAATCTGAAAGCCCCCGTATTTCACATGGCCTATGCACCCGACGGCAAAAAGCTGGCCCTGGCCGAAAGTACCTATGGACTTGTTCTTCTGGATGGTGCCGGCAAGGGAATCAGTGATGATCGCACCTATGAGGGTGCCGTGCATTGGGTGGCGTTTTCCCACAATTCGGAGCGTCTGGCCACAACCTCTCTGGATGGCCATGTGCGTCTTTACGATGGTCAGGGCAAATTGCTCGGCAAACGGCGTTTTCATCCCAAGGATCGTCCTCTGGCCGTGGCCTTCTCCCCGGATGACACCCAGTTGGCTGTCGGTTCCATGGATTCGCCCCGGGTCGAGATCATGTCGGCTTCGGACCTGAAAGCTGTTCATATCCCGGATGTCGGAGGCATGCGGGATGGCAATACGTCTGCCGTTGCCTGGTCCCAACAGTCGGATGGTCTCACCCTCGTTGCTGGCGGGACGGCTGTCGATGCGCAGGGCAATCGTCTCGTGCGCTATTGGAGCCAGGGAGGACGGGGCAAATACCGGGATGTTCCAATCAAGGGAGATGCCATCACCCAATTGACTTCGGTACCGGCTGGAATTCTTTATGCGTCTGCCACCCCGGCCTGGGGGTTGATCCCCCCCAATGGCGAGCGCCTGGAGAAAAAATCGGTGGCCAACGATTTCCGGGGCATTTATCAAGGCCGGCTCGCCGTGGCTGATGATGGCCTGGGCGTCGAATTCGGCACCCGGAGCAAGGGAACCCATCCCTTTCGACTCGATCTGTTGAACGAAACCCTGACTCCGGTTTCCACCCCCGACAAAACCTTCGCCACGCCCATCACGCAAACGCCACAACTGGCAATCACCGGCTGGGAAGCAACCAACAAGCCCATGCTGGGCAAGAAACCCCTTGAACTCGAAGGGGAAGAAATTTCCCGTTCCCTGACCATCCTCAACAATCAAAAAGGCTTTTTATTGGGCTCGGATTTTTATCTGCGCCTGTTTGATGCGCAGGGCAACGTTTTGAAAAAGATCAATGTTCCAGCTCCGGTTGCCGGTCTGGTTGCCACCCGGAACAATGCCCTGGCCGTGGCTGCCCTGCTGGATGGCACCCTGCACTGGTACAGCCTCAATGAAAATTCACGTCTGGACGAATTGGCCACTTTCTTCATGAACTCGGCCAATGCCCGCTGGGTGGCCTGGACGCCGGAAGGATTTTTTGCGCATGCCTACAATGGCGGCCAGGAGATGGTTGGATACCATTACAACAAAGGCAAATCAAAATCTCCGCTTTGGGTCGATTTTGATCAGCTCTATCGGAAACTGCATCGTCCGGATCTTCTGAACAAGAAGATCATGGGACAGGCCGCTCAGGAAATTCAGTTGGCCCAGGCGGCCATTGGCGACATGGATTCCCTGGTCACTGAAAAATTACCCACAGTTGAGCCGGTTGCTTATTGTTATACCCCGAAAGAGGGCGGGGGCGAAAAGTGTCAGGATATCGTGACCAACATGGTCACCCGTGGCCTGTCCAGAACGCCTGCAACAGTCCCCCCTGCACCTGCGCCTGGAGCGGCTGCACCATCGGCTGCACCGGCTGCACCGGCTGCAACTGCAACCTCTGCCACAAAAGCAACCGGTACATCTCCCCAAAGTGCCATTGCCATCGCATTGCCCGAAGGGATTCGAGATATTCGGGTCCGCTATCAGCTTTCCGGAAAAGGCAACCAGGAGATTGGCAATGCGGCCCTGATCCTGAACAGCAGAAACATTGAACAGGACGACAAGGTTGCCACTCGCGGTCTCTCCAGGGCACCCGATGCGGCCCAGGCCGGCAAGGACCCTGCCCTGGTCATTGAAAAAAAGGTCACCCTCGACCCGGGAAAAAATACTCTCGTACTGCGTGTGTACGACAAATCCAAGGCCTTCTTCAGCACCTCCCGCCAGGTTGACTTTGTGACCGCTGCCGCCATGACCTCCCGTGGTTCAGCCATCCAGAAATCTGAAAAACCAGCTGAAAAACCACGTCTTTTTGTGCTTGCTGCCGGTGTCAATCTCTACAAGAGCGTCAACATATTGCGCTATGCCGTGGCCGATGCCAAAGGCTTTGTCGATGCCGTACAAAAACGAAAAGGTGCCCTGTTCGGCGATGTGCTGACGCCAAAATTATTGCCTGATGGCACGATCAAATTCGTCGGATATTCAGACCAGGCCCCCAACATACTGGCCGACGAGGAAGTGACGAAAGACAATTTGAACAAGGCGTTTTCTGTCCTGGCCAACGAGGTACGCAAGGAGGATACCGTCCTCATCTATCTGGCCGGTCACGGGGTCAACTATCCGGACGAGAACAAGAACGATCAGTATTACTATATCACGCAAAACGTTGCCGGACCGGAACCGGAAATTGTTTCGAAACAGGGTTTTGGTGGCCTGGAATTGGTGGAACGACTGGTCAAGGTCAACAAGACCACGGGCAGAATTCTGTTGATCCTGGATACCTGTCATGCCGGAGCCGTGGCGCTTGACAGGGTCATGGAAAATATACAACATGAAATCGGCATGACCCTTCTGGCCGCATCCTCCAGTACCCAGGAGGCCCTGGATGGTTATCGAAAAAATGGCCGTGACAGTGGGCATGGTGTCTTTGCCTATGCCATTCTGGACGGCATCAACGGCAATGCCGCCGCCTCCGGCGGTGATGCCATCGACAACATCATGCTGGGCCAGTATGTCAAAAGAATGGTTCCCAGATTGGTTCAGGAAACCAATCCCAATCACAAACAAAAACCTTCCTTTAAAACACCCGGTGGAGAACTCGAAGAGTTTCCCGTCTCCGCAAAACAATGAACGAGGCCATACCCATGTCGGATTCCACCCAGGACAAATACGGCTCAGGCTTGTTGCTGATCATCTGGCTGGCCATCTCTGTTTTGTTGCAACCGACGACGGCCCTGGCCGAGGTGTATGGAATTGTTGTCGGCATCAACAAATACAAATCCTCACCCTTGGATGGACCGGTGAACGATGCCCGGGATGTGGCCGATGCCTTGAAGAAAATCGGTGCCAGGGAGATCACACTCCTGCTGGATGACGAAGCCAAACGCGACAATATATTCAAGGCCTGGAACGATGTTTTGCAAAAAAGCAAGGCCAATGATCTCATTGTCTTTTCGTATGCCGGGCATGGCGGAATCGAACCGGAGCATTTCAAGGGCAGTGAACCCAGCGGCAATGATTCAACCTTGTTGCTGGGAGGATTTTTTCCCAAAGGTGCCGGGACCTACGAACGCATCCTGGACGATGAAATTGCCGGTTTGTTGAAAAAAGCCGTGGATGGCAAACGCAGCGTCATTGTGGTGGCCGATGCCTGTCACTCGGGAACCATGACCCGCAGCATCGGCAGTTCCCCCGTCAAAGTGAAATATCGGGCGACGACCTATCCGCCCATCGTGGATGACAAGTTGCCGCCGCTTGACCCGAAATTGAAGGACATTCCCCGTGAACTTCCTGATGTTCTCTATCTGGGAGCGGTCAAGGATGATGAACTGGCCCCCGAAGGCAATATTGATGGAAACATTCGTGGAGCCTTGAGTTGGGCTTTTGCCAAGGGATTGCGGGGCGAGGCTGACTTGAACAAGGATGGTCAGGTCAACTCTGAAGAGTTGAAGAGATATGTCAGCGAAAAAGTCACGGCGGAAATGGAAGGGATGCAGCATCCGCAATTTTCCGGAAAATCGCGTGATTTCAGTCTGAATATCAAGGGATCCGCACCTGAGCCGGTTGCAGTATCTCCTGCACCCGTTTCTGCGTCTGCACCACAGCAACCCGTCATCGGGATGGCCATCCTCAATGCCACCTCCCCTGTCGATGCCCTGAGCAAGAAAATTCAGGGAATCAAATTGATCGATGCCAACTCCGGGAAGAGACCCGACCTGACCTGGGATGTTGCACGGGGTTTGCTCTACACCGAACTGGGTGATGTTGCCTCGACGATCAATCCGCAGGTTGCTGCCGAACAGGCCTCAGCCACCCGTGCCTTGAAACGCACCCAGAATGCCCCTGCGGCAACCGGCAATGAAACCTCGGATTTGCCAAATGTCCAGAATGCCGTCAATAAATACGTTGCCACCGAAGAGATCAAGCGCCTGATCACGCGCAACAGCCTGAAAATGTCCCTCCTTCCTGATGACAAACTGCATCAGGCCGGTGAAAAAATCACCTTCAGAGTCGAGGGGTTTGAAAAAACATTTTTTACCCTGTTCAACCTGGCCTCGGATGGTTCCGTCAATTTTCTCTATCCACTCGCCAATGAACAGGCCAAGGATCCCCTGGAAATTCCCCTTGGCAAACCCTATGAGCTGCATCTGACCGTTGAACCTCCCTATGGGGCGGACCACATTGTGGCGATCACCTCCTCCGCCCCCCTGACCGCCCTGCAACAGGAACTGCGGCAGATGGATGGCCAGAAACAGGCCAATAAAGTACCCGAAATTTTGCGCAAACATTTATCGGGAGATGGATGGCAAATGGGCATTCATGGGCTTTATACCGGCGACAAACTGCTCTGACCCATCAAGCCAGGCACCCATCACCGCCTGGATTCCAGGGCAAGGGTCAGATCACTGCCCGGATTCCAGGACAAGAATTCGGGTCACCGTTTGAATTCCACGGCAAGGGTCAGTTTGAGGCGATCTTCCGGGCCGGCCATCGGGGCTGCCGGAAGATTGCCACTGGCTGCCGGTGCCACCGGAAGTGCGGGGAGAGTGACCGGTAAAGTGCTGGATTTGGCCGTATTGGCTACATCAAGCCGGATTTCGTTTTTTTGCGGAACGGGACCGGGCGTGGCAACCTTGCCAGGCCACGACAAACCTTGCGGCAGAATCCGATACCAGGAAACCACGCCAATACCGATCATGATCACCATGAAGGCATAAAAAAACAGGCTTTTGTTTCTGCTGGAAATTTTCTCTGTGGTCGAAGCAGGAGTCTCCAGTTTTGGCATGTCGTTCGCCGGAACCGGGCGAAAAATATAAGGTGAGCGTGCCGGGGGTACCTGTTGTGAAGAAGAACCAGAAGATTGTGCCGACTCTGAAGCGTGTGGCGAGAGAGATTGAATCTGATCCTGCTGATCGGTCTGGTCGGTCTGGTCGGTCTGGCCGGATTGATCGGGCGGATAGACCATGCCAATCACCATGTTGATGATATCACCAATCGTGGTTTCACTTTGCGTAGCCAACTCTTTCAACTGGTTGGCTGTTGATACCTCGACCCAGGCATGGATCCGGATTTTTCCGGAAGCCTTGGCTTTGGCAGCAAATCTTTGTTGACGTTCCGCGTTGCTATCGCCCATGCTCTTTCCCAAAACGAGTCCAACCTGCCTGAAATCATTTCAGTTTGCCATGAATCTGTCAAGATAGTTCCGTTGCCATCCGCAAGGATCCGGTGCTGCACTTCGTGTGTGGCTGGTTTCGGATATGTTATATCTCTGGTAGAATGATTCTGTCTCGTCTCCTCAAACAGGTTCGTCATTCATCTGGAAATCAAATTGACTGCAATATCCGATTCTGATTCGCCTGATGCCATCCACGATGCACAGGCCATGCGTGTGGGTCAATGGATGCAGGCATCGGGTTTTCATCGTCTGCTTGGCATTCAAGTGGAAGGGGTACGTCCCGGCTGGTGTCGGGCTTCCCTGGTGGTCACGGCAGACCTTTTGAATCCGTTTGGCATCACCCATGGTGGCGTCGTTTTTACCCTGGCGGAATTTGCCTATGGAGTGGCTGGCAATGCCAGTGGCGAAACAGCCGTCGGCCTGATGACCAGCATGGCATTCCCCGCTTCCAGCCGTGAGGGAGAACGTCTGACCGCCGAAGCCCGGGAAATGGCTACCGGCTCCCGTACCCGTCATTTCCAGGTGGATGTCCGTCGTCCGGACGGGCAGGTGATCGGGCTGTTTACGGGCGTCCTGTTCCGGCGCGGAGATCCCTTGTCCCAATGGATGCCTGACGCCAAGCCCGTCCCCATGCCGGACATCGGCCCGCCAACTTCTTCACCTTCTGCCGACTCCCCCGGCAAGGTGACGTAAACAAGGCCGGCTGCGAGAATGTCCGTTTTCGCTGACCCTTTGGAAAATATTCGTATTGCGGACATTTTATAAATTTGGTACTTTGTGACAGTTGGATCGTGTGCAAGCGTAAAGACAATCAGATCACAATAGAGGTAAAACAGAACATGTCTCGTCATGTCATGCAGAATCTCTTGTATGAAGAAATTCAACAGATTCCAGATTCTGGGCTCTCTGCTCTTTATAATATCGTGCATTTATTCCGTTTATCTGCGCTATCTGTCAACCAGGAATCCAAAATAAATACCGATATTGAGAATGAGAAAGCAATACAAGCTATTAATGCATTTCGTGGCAGCGGCCAAGGAAGAGGTACTGAACGATTATTGAAAGATCGTCAGTTGGATCACGAGAAAGAAATGTGAGCGGTTATTTGCTCGATACATCGGCTCTCATCACGTTCCGAGATGGCGAGCCGGGAGCATCCAGAGTGGCTGAACTGCTGTATAATGCAGCAGCAAGAAAAGAGGTATGTTACGGATGTTTTATTTCTTTGCTGCACGCATCAAAGCAAACCATTCTCTGTCATTGGCTGATTCATGGATTGTTGCCGCAGCCGTGGAAGTAGACGCAATATTGATGCACAAGGACCCGGAATTTGAAAATATACCGGGTCTTCGTGAGGAGCGATTGCCTTACAAATGAATGTCCTCTGAATCCCCTGTCTAGGTGACATCAATAAAATCGACTTTAATTATGCCTGCTTCTGTTG
>JADGCO010000154.1 GCA_015228935.1 Magnetococcales bacterium
CTGGATTGCCAGGATTTTTCTGGTGCGCGACCGGTGCTGTCGGAGCGCGGGGATCTGGATTGCCAGGATTTTTCCGGTGTCCGGCCTGCAATTTCCGATTCTGGAATTTCCGCCCGTTCGGATGGCAACGCCGCCTGTTTTCGTGACAGGGGATCCGGTGATGATGATTCGTCGTATTCAGGAAGCCTTGTTGCAGGTTTTGTTGCCTTGTTTTCTTTCTTTTTCTTGAACTCTTTTTTGTCAAAATGGATCGAGCGTTGCGCAGGATCCGGACGTGCCCGATAGAGAATGGCCGTATGTCCGATCAGGCCAACCGCTTCACAGGCGACCCCTTGTTCGAGTTGGAGCGTCAAGGTGCGTCGTTCTTCCTTGAAATCATTGAATCGTACCTTGATCAACTCGTGGGCCGTCAAGGCTTGATCCACTTGTTCCAGCAATGCCGCCGACAAGCCACCGTGTCCGACCAGTACCACGGGCCGCAGGGAATGGGCCAATCCTCGCAAATATTTCCTTTGCCAACCCAGCAAACCCACCACATCCGCCTCGGCCACGGTACGCTCCCTTCGTCTTTTTTTATTAAAAAAAACCATTTTTCGACCATATGTTACGACAAACCCGCATGATTTTCATAGAGGCTGTCTGAATTCTCAAATAAAAAATTTGTATCTGTTCAGCCATCTGGCCTTGATCATCGTTTCGGCCATTCTGTAAATGGGGTCCAGGGGGCTGGCTCCCTGGCAGGTCCAGGACAGAGTCCTGGCGGGGTTTGGGGCGGAGCCCCAACAAAGTCTTTCATGTCGATTCCTTTTTTGAAAGGTTTCTGAGTTTTTATAAAAATTTGACCATTTTGAGTATTTTGACCAATGGCCAAGGGGGAGGTCCTTCCAGGAAGATGGATTCGTGGGGGGTCTCTACCATCAGGGAGTAGATTCCGGTCGGATCGATTGTTACTTCCGGGGGATCGGACCAGTTCGGGACATGGAACGAATCCGAGGAGTCGGACCAGTCTGGGGCATGGGATGGACCCGGGGATTCGGCCCGGTCCGGAGAGAGGGGCGGACTCAGGGAGTTGCTCCATGACAAGCCATACTCCTGGAGATTTTGGGACAATTTTTCGGAGAGTGGTGCGCTGGAAGGTCCGTACAGATTGACCAGGAAACCACGACGTTCCGGATGTCGCAACCAGGCGATGAATTTATCCGCATCGCTGTACAAGGCATCGAGCAGGATCACACCCCGCAACCGTGCGTCCCGTTCAAGCGTGTCGGCAAACCCCCGCTCCAGGGTGTAGGCCAGGGCACGATACCCGCCGCTGAAGGCGGCCAGGATCACCGGTGCCCGTGCAAACTGTCCGGCAAACTCTTCATCCATCTCTTCCGCCAACACCCGGGAAACATCTCCAAGCAGGTTGGCCAACCCCTGGGGACGGTAGAGCTTGCCGGGGCTGGAATCGATGGCATCACGCACCATCTGAGGGGCCACCAGCACCAGATTGTGGTCGGTGGCATTGACCTGTTGCAACAGGGCCATCTCCCTGACCAGGGTGCGGTCAAGCTCTGTCAGGTGTCCATGAAAAAAGACCAGAATGGCGAAAGGGGCATCCGGTTTGAAAGCCGGTGGCAGGTGAACCAGGACCCGGTTGTCCTGATAGTAGGGAAATTCCGGATAGAAAATGGTGTCATTCACCGTGTGCAGGCGCTGACCATTGTCTGGATCGGTACGGTCGAAAAAGGGCTGGTCGGTATCTCCCACCAGGCCATCATAAGGGAACGGGGCGTGCGGCAGCCGGGCCATGAGCGTCAGATGGCAGGAGGTTGTCATCCGGCAAAGCACCTGGGCATGGATATCCGACTCATCCGACAAAGCCACGCCTCCCTGGAACAACCCCACTGTCAGGCATGCGACCTGCACGAGTCTGCGGGGGTGGAAGAGGTGTAGAGTAAGGCAAAAAAACAAGGCCAGGCAAGCAGATAGAGAGCGCCTGCCAGATACAGATTGACGGAAAGTCCCACGTTGACGGCTATGATGGGAACCATGACCGCCCCCATGACGGAAAACATGCCGTTGATGCCCCATGCCCACAGGAAAAAAGCCTCCTTACCCAGCCTGGCCAGCCAGGTCATGCCGGTCGCAAAGGGAAACCCCATGAGAAAGGCCGGCGGGAACAAGAGCAGGATGCAGGCCAGGATGCGCCAGGAAAGAGCGCCAATGACCGGCAACCAGGTGTCCAGGGCCACGCCATAAAGTCCCAGAATTCCCGCAATGGCCAGAAAAATGCGTGGCATGACCGTCGGTGCCCGTTCCACAAAGCGCCCGGAAGCCAGAGAACCCAGACCGGTACTGATCAGCATGCCAGTGATCAACACGCTGGACGAGATGACCTGATTTCCCAGGGCGCTGATGAATTTGCCGATCAGGGCAACCTCCACCAGAATATACCCCAACCCCAGGGCGGCAAAATAGCCCAATATGCCGATCTTGCCGGGCTGCGGGGCAAAAATGGTTCGCCAACCGAAAATCATGGGCAGGGAAAGCAGGAGTATTCCGGCCAGTAACGACTGCCCCAGGGTGAGCCACAACAGCAGGTAGCCCCATTCGTCGGAGATGGTTTCCATGCGGCTGAGGAAAGCCGGCAGGTCACCGAGGCGCACAAAACCCGCAAAATAGGGACGGTCATCCGTCAGGGGGGTCACGTCGAAGGGATAGGCGTTGATCTCTTCCGGCTTTTCATCGCGCAACATGCGGTTCAGCATGAAACGATACAGGGAGGGGACGGAAATATCCGTCTCTTCGTCAACCGGTGCCGGTTGTTCGATGTTGCTCGATGCCGGTTCCGTGTCGCCACTCCCCAACACCTTTTGGTGGTACCCGGCCAGCAGCGCTGTCGCATCCCCCTGAAACGGTTCCCCGGGACGATAGACCACATCGAAGGCCATCTTTTGGGCATGCGCGTCCAGTCTGGTCAGCTCCTCCGGTGTGAATCCGCCCTTTTTGTACAGGACGGTGGTCGTGGAAAGAAACACCTGCACCACGTAAAAGGAGTCGGCGGAGCGTTTTCCGGCGGTGGCACGTCCCGCTTCTGCCAGGGTGTTGAACAGTCGCAGGGTGGATTTGGGGGGATCCTCCTTGTTCCAGACCGTGACGGCCAGCACCCCGCCGGGTTCCAGGGCGTTCATGTAGGCGATCATGGTTTCACGGGTATAGAGATATTTTTCGGTGACCGTGAAACCGCCGGGGCTGGAAAGACCGGTGGAGTCCGCCAGGCTGAGATCGATCACCTGGAAACGATGGTCATGGATGTTGTTGCGGATGAACAGATGGCCATCCATGGGCACCAGGGTCAGGCGGGAATCCGCCAGAAAATCGCCCGTGAAGTTCCGGATGGCCTCGCTGGAGAAGGCTTTTTTGATCATGGGGTTGCCTTCTGCCACGGTGACATGTTCGGCACCGTTTTCCAGGGCCACCCGCGTGGAGATGCCGCCGCCGAACTGCACCACGAACACGTTGTCCGGCTGTGGATGCAGCAGGTAGGGCATGAACATGGGCAGGAAGCGGTAATAGTCATGCTGCCTGGGTGGAATGGCCTTCATGATGCCAACCGGGCCATCACTGTCCACATACAGGCCGATGTAGGTGTTTTCCGGCAGTTCTTCCATGTTCGTGGAGGCCATGTCGCTCAGGCCGGGGGCGAAATGGAAGTAGGAACTGCCGTAAATTTCGAGCAGACCATGGGCACCGACAGCCTGGTAGAGGCGTTTGGAATCCGGAAATCTGGTGGCGTAGCTGACGCCTTTGTAGGGTGAGACCTGAATCTGGGGCAGCAGGACAAGCAACAGCAGCGCAAGCAGCCCGGAAAACGTGACCAGCCAGGGAGAACGCCGGTCTCCCCAGGCATGGAACCAGGCCAGGGCACCTCCCCACCAAAGCAGCAGAGGCAGCAGCAGGAGATATTCCGGCATGAGCCATTCCATGGCGAGCAGGCAGAGCAGCCCTGTCACACCGGAACCGGTCATGTCTGCGGCATAGGTGAGCTGAAAGCGGTGGCGTCCGGCAAGAAAGCAGATGCCCAGCATGAGCGCCCCCACCAGAAAAGGGACCGCATAGGCAAAGAGGTTGAGAATCAGGTTGAAAATTTGCCGGTTGTCCGCCAGGAGAAAGATGGGGTTGAACTGGGCGCTTTGGGCCACCACATTGCCCAGCACGGTCAGGGGGCCGAACAGCAGCAGGACAAAACGGGCAATGGCTTCAAGCCGACGTTCGAAACGGTCCCGGTCCAGGCACATGACGGTGCTGGCAAAGCCGAAACCGAACATGGCGACACTCACCACCAGGGAGCCGAAATGCGCCCAGCCGGAAATGGCGTAGAGTCGCATGACGGTGATTTGCAGGGCAATGATGGCCCCGGCAATCAGAAAGACCGCCAACAGAAAAGACCGGTATCGAGATGGAGAATCCGGCGCAAGACCCGCCGATTGGCTGCTCAATTCCGACCCTTTCCACTCCATGTGCCGCCGCCACTTTTGGTGAAGGGGACAAAGGAGACGGAGAGCCTGCCGTTATAGACATCCTTGCGGGTGATGGAAACCTTGCCCTCGGCATCCACCTGTTTTTGCACTTTGAGCAGGGTCTGTTTGCCCGGGGGACCGACGGGGATGACCATGATGCCGTCGGGTGCCAGTTGTTTGAGCAGGGGGGGCGGAATGTGGTCGATGGCGCAGGTGACGATGATCTTGTTGAACGGGCCTTTCTCTTCCCAGCCGTGGTAGCCGTCACCAGACTTGAGGTGGACATTCCGGTATTCGGCATTGTTGGCCGCCACGAGTTTGTCGTACACCCCTTTGGTGCGTTCGTGGAGCGGCTCGATGATTTCCACCGAATGGACATGGTTGGACAGGTGGGCAAGAATCGCCGACTGGTAGCCGGAACCGGTTCCCACTTCCAGGACTTTGTCTGCGGGTTGCACATCCAGGGCCGAGGTCATGCGCATCACCAGGTGGGGACCGGAAATGGTGACGCCGTAGCCGATATCGAGAAAGGCATGATCGTAGGCATGCGGCTTGTTTCTTTCCAGGGTGAACTCTTCACGGGCGGTCAGCAGAAAGGCTTTGGCCTCCTTGTCGGCGGTGACATCCTTGTTGTGCCGGAGTGCCAGAAAACGGTCGAAGCGTTTGGCCAGCATTTTTTTGTCCTGGCCCGTATTTTTATTCATGGTGGTTACGAAGTTGTTCTTGTCCTTGGTTTCGGGCATGGCCAGGGTTTGCACATCGAAGCCGGTCTCCTGTCCGAAGCAAACGCCAACCGGCATGCAAAGTTCCAGCAACAAAACGGGGATGACAAGGTGGATTCGGTTCATCGACAATAATTTCATGTTCACAGGGAACCCCTTTCAAAAAAACCACGTGTTTCGAATATGCGGGATGGCAGCCGTCGCCCCTGTGCCACAAGGTGACGTTTGAGAACAAAATCGAATAGCAGCGGATTGTAGGTTTGCAGTTCGTGCAGAACGGGCACGGCCTCTTCGGCCAGCAGACCGGCGCGGGCAAAAGAGGCGGGACGAATCAGCGGTATGATGCCTGGCAGTGGGTAGTCGGTGCCGTTGAGCAGGCGGCCGTGCCACTCTTCCCGTTCGACGAGGGTGCGAACGATCTCCGTACTGCGGTTGCGCAGGGTGATGGCGGAGATGTCACCAAAGAGATGACTGCGATATGCCGGGTTGTCCATCATGCGGGTGAAAAGGGTGAAGCTGGCCACGCGCCGGTTACCGTTGTCGTCGTCATGATCTTCGCCGATGGAGGCACAGTGGGCGACGATGGTTCGCACCCCGGCATCGAGTGCCCGGCGCAACCGGAGTGGATTGCCAAATTCAGGTTTGCCGACGCCATGCACCGCCTTTTCTTCGCCCCCGTGGGTGATCAGCGGCATGTTGAAGCGTGCCAGGGTTTGATAAAAAAGTTGGCAGCGTGCCGAGGCTGGATCGATCCCCATGGCGGGTGGCAACCATTTGATGGCGCGGGCACCCTCGGCATGGGCCTGTTCCAGGGCGGCGACAGCGTCCAAACGATAGGGATGAATCGAGGCCACCCATTCAAACAGGGTTGGGTAGGCCAAGGCCAGGGAGCGGGCGTAGGCATTGGGCACATGCAATGTGCTGTGTTCGGGAAGCGGTTGGCCCGCTTCGGTGTGGGCGCGATCAAAGGCAAACAGAAGCAGTTTGACCCCGGGACGCATCCCCTCCAGCAGGAAACGCAGGCGTTCGATGTACCGTTGATCGACCTGTCCGGTTGATGCGTGGTCGGCGCAGCCGGCGTTGAGATAAAACAGGCGCTGCACGAAAGCGACTGGATGCCACAGGCTGTACATCTCCGCAGAGAGGTGAATACCGCTGTCCGAATCGCCGATTCCGGCGATGTGGGCATGACCATCCCAAACTTGTTGCGGATCAATGTCCTTCCACGCGGTCGTGACCAGGGGGTGATTGGCCAGGGCAGGAGGCAACCGGTCGTGGCAGGGATTCCACAACCATGGCGTGGCACCGCACTCCTTGACACCTCCAAAGAGAGCCAGAGTTGCAGCAGCGCCCATGCCGACGAGTAGATGACGACGGTGTGGGTTCATGGTTCCTTCCGGTTTCCTGATGACATCCTTGCCTGGTCGGGAAGGGTCCCCCAAACGCCAAAGCCACCATCTCTGGTGGCTTTGGCACAATGAAAACCGTTCAGTGACAGAAATGGTAGGCGGAACAGGGTTTGAACCTGCGACCTCCGGCTTGTAAGGCCGATGCTCTCCCAACTGAGCTATCCGCCCCGAGTCGATACACGATCAACCCCACAGAACCTCGCAAACACACCAAGCCGGCATGTACAGGTACCCTTGGGGTTGGAAAAGAGTCCCAACGACCTTATTTGCCGTCTACGGCATCCTTCAGTCCCTTGCCAGGGCGGAATTTGGGCAGACGTGCCGCAGCGATCTGGATCTCTTTGCCGGTACGTGGATTACGGCCCGTTCTGGCCGCACGTTCGGAGACCGAAAAGGTGCCGAAGCCGATCAGGCTGACCGTATCTCCGGATTTCAGACTGTCGGTGATGGCTCCCACCACGGCATCCACGGCTGCTCCGGCCTGGACCTTGGTCAATTCTGCTGTTTTGGCTACGTGGTCGATCAAATCTGTCTTGTTCAAGGTTCTCGCCTCCCTTCGGAAATGGATAAATCCAGTGATTTCAAACCGGTTTCGCCTTATATCGGGTTGCAACCCCCTCTGTCAAGCGTCCATACGGCTTATCACACATTTTTTGCACATTTTTACCTGGGATCTCCTTGCAGCACCCCTTAGAAGCTGTCTAATAACCTGTTAATTTCAAAAAAACGAATGAAAAACTGGGATGGAGGTCCAGGAGGAAGGGCTGTGCCCTTC
>JADGCO010000155.1 GCA_015228935.1 Magnetococcales bacterium
GAAGGGCGCAGCCCTTCCCCCTGGACCCCCATCCCAGTCTTTCATACGTTTTTTTAATTCAACGGTTTGGGAATGCCAAACCAATTGCTGAATTTTTTCCCGGTCAATTGCTTGTTTTCCTGGAAATACCGGTCAGTCCGATCATGACACCGACCACCGCCGATGGCCCTGTGAACCATCCAGACCAGGGCCGCCAGGGGAATCAAATTCAAGAGTTCCATTGTGGACATCTCCGCTGCAAACGAGGAATCAGACCCCTAGAGATAAAACACCCCCGGCCACAATTGCAACCGGGGGTGTCGCTTTTTCTGCAAAACAGCGGGCAAAAAGGGAACTACATACCCATGCCGCCCATGCCACCCATGCCGCCCATGCCACCCATGCCACCACCACCTTCAGGCATGCCGGCACCCTCTTTCTTGGGCAACTCGGCCACCATCGCTTCGGTGGTGATCATCAGGCCGGCAATGGATGCCGCCGCCAACAGGGCATGCCGCACCACCTTGGTCGGATCGATCACGCCCCGCTGCACCAGGTCGGCAAATTCATCCTTGGCCGCGTCAAAACCGAAATTGGGATTGTTGTCTTCGATGATCCGCGCCACCACGACAGACCCTTCAGCCCCGGCATTGCCGACAATCACCCGCAACGGCTCTTCCAGGGCGCGCCGGACAATCTTGACCCCCATCTGCTGGTCTTCGTTGGCGCGTTTCACGGAATCCAGGCATCTTTGGCTCCGCAGCAGGGCCACACCGCCCCCGGCCACAATCCCCTCTTCCACAGCAGCGCGGGTGGCGTGCAACGCATCGTCCACACGATCCTTGCGCTCTTTCACTTCCACTTCGGTGCCGCCACCCACCTTGATGACCGCCACGCCGCCGGCCAGTTTCGCCAGACGTTCCTGGAGTTTTTCCCGGTCATAGTCGGAGGTGGTCTCCTCGATCTGGGCACGAATCTGGTTGACCCGCCCCTTGATGTCGGCACTGGCTCCGGCCCCACCCACAATGGTGGTATCTTCCTTGGTGATGGTGATCGACTTGGCGGAACCGAGCATGTTCAGGGTAACGTTTTCCAGTTTCACGCCCAGGTCTTCCGAGGCCACCGTCCCGCCGGTCAGAATGGCGATATCTTCCAGCATTGCCTTGCGCCGATCCCCAAACCCGGGGGCTTTCACGGCACACACCTTCAGGCCGCCCCGCAGCTTGTTCACCACCAGGGTTGCCAGGGCTTCACCTTCCACATCCTCGGCGATGATCAACAGGGGCCGGCTGGACTGCACCACACTCTCCAGAACCGGCAGAATCTGTTGCAGACCATTGACCTTTTTCTCGACCAGAAGAATATACGGCTCGTTCAGTTCCACGAGCATTTTTTCCGCATTGGTCACAAAGTAGGGCGAGAGATACCCCCGGTCGAACTGCATCCCTTCCACCACTTCCAGAGTGGTTTCCAGGCCTTTGGCCTCCTCGACGGTGATCACGCCTTCCTTGCCGACCTTGTCCATGGCCTGGGCGATCATATTGCCGATTTCCTGATCGCTGTTGGCGGAAATGGTCCCCACCTGGGAAATTTCCCCGGAGCTGGTCACTTCCTTGGAAATGGATTTCAGGTTGGCCACCACCGCCTCGACGGCGGCATCGATGCCGCGCCGCAGGTCCATCGGATTCATGCCGGCGGCCACCGATTTCATCCCTTCACGAATGATGGCCTGGGCCAGCACGGTGGCGGTCGTGGTGCCGTCACCGGCCTCATCGGCGGTCTTGGAGGCCACTTCCTTCACCATCTGGGCACCCATGTTTTCGAACTTGCCTTCCAGTTCGATCTCCTTGGCCACGGTCACGCCATCCTTGGTCACCCGGGGGGCACCCCAGGATTTGTCCAGCACCACGTTCCGGCCTTTGGGTCCCAGGGTCACCTTCACGGCATCGGCGAGAACGTTGACTCCCGCCAGCATTCTGCTCCGGGCAACCTCACCGAATTTGACTTCTTTCGCTGCCATTGTCTTGCTTCCTTTTCAATCCATTGCAATCCGTACAAATGGTTTCGAGTCCGGTCCTGACGTACCACCTACTCCAGGATGCCCATGATGTCGGTTTCCCGCATGATCAGCAGCTCCTTGCCGTCAACCTTGACTTCGCTGCCGGAATACTTGGCAAACAGCACCCGGTCCCCTTCCTTGACGCTCATGGGGCGCAGCTGACCGTCATCACCAATGGCCCCTTTTCCCACCGCCAGAATGCGGCCCTGGATCGGCTTTTCCTTGGCCGTATCGGGAATGATGATGCCACCGGATGTCTTCTCATCCTGCTCGATGCGTTCGACAACAACCCTGTCATGAAGCGGACGAAATTTCGTCTTCATCTCCTCAACTCCTGCACTGTTTTAAATTTTAATCCAAAACGGTTTACGATCCGGAAGCCGCCCGGCGTCCCATCCTGGCGACCTGATCTCTCCTCCAGTAAGGAAACAGGCCTTTTGGCACTCTCCGGGGCTGAGTGCTAATGTATGCATGTCCAGCGGCTTGTCAAGTGATCGTCACGTTTTTTTTGGGGTGGCGCGGCTGCCCTGGCAGCACAGTGTGGGTCATGATCACGCAGCATCCATGGATGAGTGAGCAACCATGAAGCCCTTCCGTTTGACCTTTCCTGTAACCATTCAGCACTCATATGAAAAAAAGTATAAAATAACCGGGTAGACCTCCTTTCCTGTCTTTCATCCGGCTTTTCTTTGGAAATATGTATCTATTCAGAACCCTTGCAAAAAAATGATTTGATACAAAAGACTTTGTTGGGGCTCCGCCCCAAACCCCGCCAGGGGGAAGGGCACAGCCCTTCTCCCTGGACCCCCATCCCAGTTTTTCAAACGTTTTGAATGGGGAGGCTGAATAGTTACGGAACATTCCAATGTGAATTCAGTTCAGCACCAATCGCAAAATAAAACATCGCATGGTGAGGCTGACAAGCCGTTGCCGAATTTACCTTTGACAGAACCCCACAGGAGAGCAAAATTCAGGGCCAGCCATGGCCGGATGGATGAGCAGGAAACCGTTGCAACAAAAATTTTTCAACGCAAAGACTCCCCCATGATCAACGACCAGGAATTTGCACGCATCCATCTGTTTCATGGTGTCGAACGTGACCATGTCACGGCGGTGCTACAGGAAGCATCCATTCTGTCCCATGAACCAGGCGAGACTCTTTTGCGACCCGGACAAGCCAATGATCGCCTGTTCATTGTATTGGCCGGTACCCTGACGGTCCATTTTGAAAATCCCGACCGGCCTGCCGTGCGGACCATCTATCCGGGCGATTCGGTCGGGGAACTCTCCGTGCTGGACCAATCCTACTCCACAGCCTTCGTGGTGGTCCAGACGCCTGTTCGCATTCTGGTGCTTGCAAGAAATCAGTTGTGGACATTACTGGAGGAAAATGGCCGGATCGGTCGCAACCTCCTGGGAACGCTCACCCAGTGGATCAAATCCAATACCCGCATGATGGTCGAACGCGAACGCCGTCTGGAAAAAAGCGAAAGACGCCTGCGGGCCATCCTGGACGGAGCCATCAACGGCATTCTGGTTTTCAATGACCATGGGCTGGTGGAGTCCATGAACCCGGCAGCCGAGCGCATGCTGGGCACGTCGGCAGCCGTCATGGTGGGGCATCCTCTGCGCGATCTGGGCATCCGCTTTCCCGGTGCGGAGGAGAATGCCCCCCCTGCCTGGCTTTCCGGACAAGGACCACCCCTGCCGGAAGGGGGTCTGGAAACCACGGTCAAACGCCGCGACGGTTCGGAACTGGCAGCAGAAGTTTTTTTGAGTGAAGTCAAACACGAAGAGGGACGCCTGTTTGTCTGTATCATCCATGACATCACAGAGCGCCGCGAGGCTGCGGCCCGCATGCAACGTTTCAATCGTGCTGCCGAACGTTTCGTTCCGCATCGGTTTTTGCAGTTGTTGGGACGTACCAGCCTGGAAGAGACCACCCTGGGCGACAACGCCAAACAAAAAATGAGCGTCCTGTTCAGTGATATTCGTGACTTTACGGCTTTTTCCGAGGATCTGCCCCCGGAACAGGTGTTCCGGTTTCTCAACGGCTATCTGGCCCGGCTGGAGCCTTTTGTCCAACAACACAATGGGGTGATCGACAAATACATCGGCGATGCCATCATGGCCCTCTTTCCCAACTCACCCGAGGATGCCGTCAACGCCGCCATTGCCATGCTTGCCCGTTTGCAGGCGTACAACCGGGAACGGGTCTCCTATGGCTGGCAACCGATTCATGCCGGTTTTGGCATCAATACCGGACCCCTCATGATCGGCACCATTGGTGGCGCGGAACGCATCGACAATACCGTGGTGGGGGATGTGGTCAACCTGGCCTCACGGGTGGAAGGATTGACCAAATCCTACCAGACACCCTTGCTCATCACCCATCACTCCCTGTATGCCATGCGTGATGACCATCCTTTCCTGGTACGGTTTGTGGATCGCGTGGCCCCCAAAGGCAAAACCCACCCGGTCATGGTCTATGAGGTGTTCAACGCCGACCCCGAATCCCTGCTCCTGGCCAAGCAGGCCACTCTTCCCCTGTTCAGGGAGGCCGTTTCCCTCTTTCATCTCAATCAATTGGAACCCTGCGTCAAACTTCTGGAATGCTGCCGGGAAATGACCCGGGAGGATCCGGTGGTGACCATTTATCTGGAACGTGCCCACCGCATCGCCACCGACCGGCGACGGCCCAGGAATGCGGACAACATTCCCGTCGAATGGCAGGCAGAAATGACCACCGGCTTGCCCGTCATCGACCATGCCACCCAGGAGTTGTTACTGATGGCCAAACGCTTCCTGGAAGGAATCGCCGCAAACCGCATTCAGGAAGTACTTTATCCCTTTCATGCCTATTGCAGCGAATATCTCCCCGCCCACTTCGAAGAAGAAGAGTCCGCCATGCTGCGACGCGGGTTTCCCGATTATCAGAACCACAAAGAGGCCCATGACCGTCTCCGGGAACATTTCGACCATCTGCGTCGGGATTTTGCCCGCCACCGGGACAGCGAAAATTATCTCGGGTTTCACCTGCGCAGTGTGTTTCTGGGATGGGTCAGTCATCACTTGCATCGGGATGACATGGCTTTTGCACAATTTTTACGCAGCAGACAAAACCCGGCGTGACCGGATCTTGTATCGCAAAGTCCCCCGACACGAAACCTGTCTGGCGATCAATCAGGCAAGGCAAACCATGACATTAAGATCTGTGAATCATTTGAATCCGTTGAGAAATCAGGTATTTTGTTCACGTTTCATCCGCAAGGACGGCGTCCAACGATTGGGCGTTCACAAATTGCACTCCCCACTTTTTTTTCACCTATCCTTTCCACGCTTGAAATGTAGGGCATTTTTTGTTTCTCCTCGAAAGCAACGATTTCTGTTTGCAACTGTTTGGCAAGTTTGTCCGGCAGATGCAACACCCAGTCGATGAAGCGGAACAGGTCGATCACCTGTTGGCGATTGAAACCGCAATTATACAATTTGCGAATCAACATCCATTTGATCTGGTAACGTTTTTCTGGATGATTTTTAGTACTCTTGGCATGCAGATGTGCCAGGGTCACAATAGCGAATGGATTGGTGGAATTGCCAGACTTTAACAAGTTTATCCAGGCGGCGATCCCTGTTTTTTGCCGGACGGGTGATGCGGGCCAATTCGGTATTGAGAAATTCAAAGCCGCGTTCCCAATCGATGTTGGCATAAGCTTCTGGCAAAAAAAATGCCAGAAAATCAATTGAATAAGCCCTCAGGATATCTTTCCAGGGTACATCGAATTCATCCGGGGGGTGTGTTGTCATGGGAAGAAGGCAACCGATCCAATGGTGAAGAAGTCACACGAATATATCATCTCGATTGTCTTTAATTGTGGTGGTGAATGAAATGGATTTTGTCGGACGCCTACCTTGACTTGGCACGTTGGCTGAAAGCCAGCAGGCGGCTGCTGACACGCATGCTCCACCAGATCAGCAACCCGGCTGCCAACAGTGCGGCTATGGGAACCCAAAAGGTTCCTTGCAGAATACCCAGCGGAATGGCAGTACGCAGAGCTGCCACCCCCATCCAGGCCACGAGCAGGATGGACAACAGCCGGTCATGCATGACCAATCCTCCGGAAAAAAACCCGACAACCCGGGCCGTCACACCCAGGATCATGGTGACCACCATGCCGATGCCAACCAGATGCAAAGCCGCATCCAGGGTTGCATACCCACCCATGAACACCAGGATGCCCGCCAGGGGCAAGGCTGCCAGACCGGCAACCAGGGTCACACTGATGGACTCCAGGGGCCGGGTCAGCAGGACTGGCAGCAAACGCACCGCCACGACGAGCCAAACGGCGAGCAAGGCCCAAAGCAGGCCACTCCAGGACCAGGGTACCCACAGCAGGGCAGAACCCCAGGCAGCCAGCCAGGCCAGGAACCAGACTGTCGTAAAAAGATGGGCCAAAGGACCGGATGGACGGTGTCCCCCCAGAATATTGGCAACCAGATGCTGCACAACAGCCAAAATACAGGAAACCGGCCCGGTCAACAGGGCAACCAAAGCCCAATCGACCTGACCCAACGGCAGCCAGGGAGCGATACCCAGGGATGCCACACCGATCACCAGGGGAATACCCACCGGCAGGGCACGTTGCGGATCCGCCCCCCGCACCACACCGGCCAGGGCGATGGCAGCACCAAAAAATGCCAAGGATACCAGAGCATTGCCCACCATCCGCAGGGACGGATCCGGCAGTGTCCCCAGGAGAAAGCCGAACCACAAGGGAAACAGGATTTGCAGCGTGGATCGTGAAGCAGGCGGTGTTCCGCCAATGACATGCGGGCCGGCCTGCAACCCAAAACCCAGGATGAAGGAACCGGCAAACAAAATAATCTGGATCCTGCCGTGCAACAGGCGCAGGTCTGGATAATAATCCGTCCAGGAAAAAATTCCCCATTGCAGGCAC
The DNA here is from genome assembly GCA_015228935.1 of Magnetococcales bacterium. NCBI lineage: Bacteria > Pseudomonadati > Pseudomonadota > Magnetococcia > Magnetococcales > Magnetococcales bacterium. The sequence goes on from JADGCO010000155.1 coordinate 6,997, forward strand.
CAAAGGTAGATGCCCAGGGCAAATCCCATGGCCAGGGCCACCATGCCTCCCCCCCAGAAACGGTGTGCTACGGGTTCCCGGGTGATGGGTGTGGGGGCCGGGGGAGGCGTGATGGGAAACAGGCGGTGCGTGATGGATGGCATGACCACGGTCCAGGCAAGGGGTTGGTGCAGGGTGAAAAACAATCCCTGCCGCAGAAAAATGTTTCAGATCGTGCTTTCACAGTTTGTAACTATTCAGCCCCCCTATTTTAGTAAACATTTGAAAAACTGGGAAGGAGGTCCAGGAGGAAGGGCTGTGCCCTTCCTCTTGGCG
>JADGCO010000156.1 GCA_015228935.1 Magnetococcales bacterium
CTCCTGGACCTCCTTCCCAGTTTTTCAAACGTTTACTAAAACAGGGGGGCTGAATCGTTACGATGGATCATCCATTGGGTTGCCGGACGGGTATGTTATAATCGGGTCCATGAAGCCAGGGCCATTCCCGGTTGCATGTCTTGCCGCCAATCCGAAATCCGCGAACAGTCGAAGGAGAACGACTCATGCCCACAACGACCCACCACAAGGTGATCATCATCGGCTCCGGCCCGGCCGGGTATACTGCCGCCATTTATACGGCCCGTGCCAATCTCAAGCCAGTGGTGATCCAGGGCATGCAGCCGGGCGGACAACTCACCACCACCACCGAAGTGGATAATTTCCCCGGTTTCGAGCATGGCATACAAGGTCCGGAGCTGATGCAGATCATGCAGGCCCAGGCCGAACGATTCGGAACTCAGATCATCTTTGACCTGGTCACCGAGGTCAATCTGCAACAACGCCCTTTCAAACTGACCTGTGACGGCGGAGATGTCTATACCTGCGATGCCCTGATCATTGCCACGGGGGCTTCGGCGCGCTGGTTGGGCATCGAGTCCGAAAAGCGCCTCAGCGGTTTTGGGGTTTCGGCCTGTGCCACCTGCGATGGTTTCTTTTTCAAGGGGATGGAAGTGGCGGTCGTCGGTGGTGGCGACACCGCCGTGGAAGAGGCCATTTTCCTGAGCAACTTTTGCAGCAAAATCTATCTGATCCACCGTCGTGACGCCCTGCGGGCCGAGCGGCTCATGCAGGACAAGCTGTTTGCCAATCCCAAGGTCGAGCCGGTCTGGAATGTCACCGTGGATGATATTCTCGGGGATCCCGGTGCCGGCGGTGTCCGCGCTATCCGGGTCAAGAATGTCAAAAATGGCGAACTCCGGGAAATACCCGTCAATGGCGTCTTCATCGCCATCGGCCACAAACCCAATACCGATATTTTCGGAAATCAACTGGACAAGGATGATCAGGGTTACCTGATCACCAAACCCGACTCCACCGCCACCAACATTCCCGGCGTCTTTGCTGCCGGCGATGTCCAGGATCATGTGTTTCGTCAGGCCATCACGGCGGCCGGCACCGGCTGCATGGCGGCCCTGGAGGCCGAACGTTACCTGAGTACCCTGGAGCATGCGGCGTCCCGCAAGTAAAAACCGGGCTACCCGGGATCCAACAGGATGGATGCGGTTGACGCATCGCAACGCAACCGAGGCACGATTCACATGGCAACGATCATCGACGGCAAGGAAATTGCCCGTAAAATCCGTGAAGAGTTAAAGGCGGAGATCGCTCTTCTGCGGCAGCGTCACAAGGTCCAACCCGGCTTGGCCGTGGTTTTGGTGGGCAGTGACCCGGCCTCGCAGGTCTATGTGCGCAACAAGAAACGCGCCTGCGCCGAAGTGGGGATCGAATCGTTTTCCCACGAGCTGGTGGCCGGTACCCGGGAAAGTGAACTCCTGGATCTGGTCAACCGCCTCAATCAGGATCCTTTTGTGCATGGCATTTTGATTCAGCTTCCCCTGCCCCGGCAAATCACGGCCCAGAGGGTTTTGGAGCGCATCTCTCCCGACAAGGATGCGGATGGTTTTCACCCCCTCAACATGGGACGCCTGTTCACCGGCAACCCTGGTTTCCGTCCCTGTACCCCTTGGGGCATCATGGAATTGTTGCGGGTCAGCGGGGTTGATCCGGCCGGTCGTCACGCTGTGGTGGTGGGGCGGTCCAACATTGTCGGCAAACCGGTTGCCATGCTGCTTTTGGCCGCCCATGCCACCGTGACCATCTGCCATTCGCGCACGCCGGATCTGGCTGCCATCATCAGGCAGGCCGACATTCTGGTTGCTGCCGTGGGTCAGGCAGGCCTGATTCAGGGATCATGGATCAAGGAGGGTGCCGTGGTCATCGATGTGGGCATGAATCGCGATCCAGAGGGACACCTCTGCGGCGATGTGGATTTTGCCGCTGCCGAACAACGCGCCGCCGCCATCACACCGGTTCCTGGCGGTGTCGGTCCCATGACCATCGCCATGCTCCTGAAAAATACCGTCGAAGGGGCCAAACGTTCTCATGGTCTGGTGACTTGAGAGCGAGCGACTGACAAGCAATCCTTGTGGTTGAGTAACTATTCAGTTCCCTTCATTAAAAAACGTCTGAAAAACTGGGATGGGGGTCCAGGGGGAAGGGCTGTGTCCTTCCCCCTGGCGGGGTTTGGGGCGGAGCCCCAACAAAATCTTTCATATTAAATCTTTTTTTTGCAAGGGTTCTGAATAGATACGTGGTCGAATGGATGCTCATGGCCGGTCTTGCGACCCGGACTGCAACAGGTTCAGCAACACCAGCAAATCCTGCCAACCCGCTTTTTTTTGGGCGGGCTGGCGCAGATAATAGGCCGGATGATAACTCGGAATGACCGGGATACCGCGCCATTCGTGAATTTTTCCGCGCACCCGGCTTACCGCACCTGTCTGACCCAGCAGGCAGGTGATGGCAATCTTGCCCATGGCAAAAATCACCCGGGGCTGGATCTGGGTCAATTGCCGAAACAGATAGCCCTGGCAGGCGGTCATCTCTTCCGGCAGCGGATTGCGGTTGCCCGGCGGACGGCACTTGACCACATTGGCAATATAGATCGTCTCCCTGTTGAAGCCGGCGGCCTGCAACATGCGATTCAAGAGTTTTCCGGCGGCACCCACAAAGGGTTCCCCCTGGCGATCCTCATCCTCTCCCGGGCCTTCACCGACAAACACCACGGGTGCCTGGGCAGAACCCGTTCCGAAGACGGTCTGGTTGCGTGTCACCGCCAGACGGCACTGGGTGCAGACGGCCACTTGTCGCTGAATATCTTCCAGGGTTTCTCCTCCCCGTGCGATGGTCACTTCCTGGACCGGCAGGATCGGGGCCGGAGTGGTCACGGGTGGTAAAACGGGTGCTGGTCGTATCGGCACCCTGGCCGGTGGCTCCGACCTGGAGGAAAATTCAGGATTGTTTTGTAACGAAATATTTTCTTTGGCCTGTAACAAAGGCATCCTGGGCCGGATTTTGGGCGAATGAGCTTGGCCCGGGTTCCTGCTCATGGGTGGCAGTTGGACGCCGCACTCTTCCCAATAGCCGAGTGTGGCCAGCAGCTCTGTCGAATCAACCATGGATGGCACTGTCATCTTACGACACCGTCCCTTTTTTCTGTCCCTTGGCACTCTCGGTGAGAACCTTTATTTCCCGGTCAAAATCCGACTCGAAGAGACGATCCTGAATGATCCGATATTTTTCAAATTCACTTTCGGCATGCTCTCTGGCAATTTTGGCGCTGATGCGGCCTGCATCCGTCAGGATTTCGCGGTCATCGAATGCAAGGAATTGATCCAGCCGGCGTGCCCAATCCTCCATGGTCATGGGAATCCTGCGCCGTGCCCGCTCCTCGGCCAGATCAAGATAGGCACTGACAACACGGCCCAGCGATTCCAGTTCATCGGCTGTCAGGTAGTTCTTGGCAACCGTCACATCGGTTTTCATGATTTTGCCTTGTGGGGCTGTTTCCCAACTGGTCAGCCCCATATGCGGTTGCGAACAGTCCGCCCGCTTTCTGATCAACTCTGCCGCTGTATGGCCATGAATGGCGTAGTGCAGCTTGTTTTGCACCTTGGCAAAAAATTCCCGTGTTGTGGGGGCGTCTTTATTATAATCAATGCTGGTTGCGTAAATATCGGTGATTTTCTGATAAAAACGCCGTTCACTCAGGCGAATCTCCCGAATCTCTTCCAGCAGGCGTTCAAAATAATCCTCGCCCAGAAAAGAACCGTTTTCCAATCGCTTCCGGTCCAGCACAAAGCCTTTGATGGCAAAATTCCGCAGCACCTGCGTTGCCCACTGGCGGAACTGCGTGGCCCGAATGGAGTTCACCCGGTAGCCAACGGAAATGATGGCGTCGAGATTGTAGAATTGTGTCTGGTAAACCTTGCCATCGGCGGCAGTATGTGCAAAATTTGCACATACTGCCTTTTCATCTAACTCATTGTCATTAAATATATTTTTCAAATGTTTCGCAATCACGGAGCGGTCAACGGCAAACAGCTCCGCCATCAGCTTTTGCGTAAGCCAGATGGTGTTGTTTTCGTAGCGGACCTCGATGCTGTTTTCACCCGCTTGCTGGGTAAAAACGAGGAACTCCACCGTGCTGTTGCGCATGGTCAGATTTTTGGATGACCCTTTGTTCATGCACTCAGCTCCCTGATTGGGCACATCTGGTCAACTCGATGATCATCGATCCATTTTCCACTCTGGAAATACCAGGATAGGGTATATCTTCCCCGGCTGATGCAGCGGCAAAGGCAATGACGGCGCAGAGGCCATGGTCATCGTTTGGGCCACAGTTCCAGTTTGTTGCGAGCAAGCCGGGTGGGCGTCACCAGCCCGGTGGCTGAAACGATGATTATGGCCCAAGTTCAAGAGGACTAATACAATACAAAAGAAAATCTTTCTGTAGTTCATCATCTGGATTGCTTGTTAAACTAAGATATCTATCAGCAAAATGTGCAACAATTTTAGGGTTAGTCCTTCCTATTTCGAACAACTTAAGAAGAGATCGATAAGCTAACGGATGATTGCTGAAATTAACCAATGCTTCCATTTTTTTCTGCGCCTCATCAGGATCATCAAAATACAATAATTTAATTTCAGTAATTAATTCCTCAAGATAAGGTTCAATCGTTTTCCGCGGAATCATGCGGGAAAAGAGCCGCAAATAATCCTGTAACAAAGGCGAATTTTCAGGTTTCGCATCACCATCCATAGCCAAAACTTCCTGAATTTGCAGAGATGGTTCAGAATGTAAAATATAAATTTCTTGTACATTCAGCGTATCCGCCAATTCATAAGCTTCTTCATTAAGCACCAAACGCACATGATCCAATATTTTATTTTCAATTGAAACATCCGCATCCTTGGGAATGCGGGTCAGCACGGGGAGGATTTCCACGGCTTCACGATCTTCCAGTCGGGGTGCCTTGCGGATACTGCGCATGATGGCGCGGACACCTTCCAGATTTTCTGGATTGTTGATCAACAGACAGACCACCATGTCGGCCATGACGGTGGCGGCCACTCCCCCGATTTCTGTAATGCCGGTCCGCGAATCGATCAACAAAAAATCCGGTGCATAGTCATGCTGGATCCACAGACGCAACTCTTCAAAGAGGGGTATGCCCGGGGGGGCTGGTTCTGCATAAAAGAGCGTATGCCAATTGATGACGGCCAACTTGCGCCAATAAGCCCCTGTCGGTGCATCCCCGGCGGGAAGAAGATGGATGCTTCCCCGTTTGGGTGTCTTGTCAATGTTGACTTCGTACATGAAATCATTCAGGGAAGCAGGAAGTTTTCCCTGGCTGACGAAGGTGTGCAGGATATCGACGACCCCCTGCAACGGTTTTTCGGATTTGTGTTGCAGGCCAAATTTATAATGGAGACCCGGCGCTTCCAGATCAAAGTCCATGACGACGACCTTTTGACCAAAGCGGGCCAGATATTTGGCCACATTGGCCAGGGCCAGGGTTCGGCCCACGCCACCTTTATAGGAGTAGAAGGTGATGGTTTTCATGATGGAAAAACGGGGCCTGGATAGACCCGCTTCTTCGCATGCGGCCAGATTGATGGCGAAACATGGGGAAATTGCAAAGCAGGACTGTTGAAAATATTTGAATCGGCAGCTTCCTGAATTTTTTTTCTGATTTCCTGACTGCGTTCTAATAACAACAGAGTTCGATTGTTTAGCTCTTTTGATTGCTGAAGTGTTGGAATGCCGAGCATTTTGGTCAATAATTTTTCAGCGGCGGCCCATTGTGCCTTGGGCAAAAGTTCTTTTTCAACACGATCCAAAAACAACGCCAAATGATCGGCGGGCATTTCATAGATTAAATTTTCAATATCTCGCTCGTTAATCGTTGTTGTTTCACGATTTTTATGGGCAGCGATCTGCACGTGTTTCAAGTGTTGGATCAAGGCTTGCCAGTCGGAAAAATTTCCTTCAGCCTGCGTGAATCCATGTTGGACAATTCCTTGTTCCACCATGCTTTCGGTGGCATTGTATCGGCTCCAGGCATGGTATGGAGGCCGAATCACGATCAATCCGTCTTCAGTGCGGACAAATGCCGAACCGTCTTCTTCGTGGATTGCGACCAGTTCTATCATGATGGGATGACCTCCAATAAAATATTTTGGTTTCTTAAAAGATCCAAAATATTCATATAAAAACCGGACCGGATTTTTTCATCTTCATCAAGTCCTGAAGTTACGGATTTAAAGGCCAGAGATTCATAATCAAGCACATGTTTTTCACTTATTCGTACCCGACTGAGGGACGCTGGCGTAAGGGGCTGTGTGAAGATGACCTCCAGATAAACCTTATCAAAACACACCAGGCTTGGCCAATCTTTTCTTGGACAGGTCGGAATTTCTTTTTCGTGCTTGATCGTGGCCAATTGGCATTTATGCGAGTCAGGGGCCAAATCCCTGGCCAGACTGTTTGTATCCACATGGCCTGCTGAATCGACGTAATTATTCAGGGAATCGGACTTGAGATAGGCAATATTCTGTTCAACTTCAGGAAACCCGGCTTTCAATACGGCACAATATTCACCGTAACCGGCACCCAGGCCTCCGGCATTGAGGGCACCGTAGCGCATGGATTCTTCATTTTCGATGGCAGCATGGAATCCCAGGCGTTTGGTGTAATAAGATTTCAGCAGTATTTCCAACTCCTGCTCTTGGGTTTTTCCAGACTCCGTTGTCTTGCGTTCTGCCCGTTCGTAGACATTCAAGTGCTGGCCGGTGGTGGCCAAAAATTCCTTGAAATTACCGGGAATGAAATTGATGGAGACCCTCCCCTCCTGTCTGATGAAATTGGCAAACGCTTCGCACTCTGTTTTTGTGGCTCCGGAGAGACAGGCTGAATAGAGTGTTTCGATATCAGTTGAATTTTGTTGGGCCAGATCGAACAGGTTTATTTTGGAGGTCATATTTTGAACGGCTGCGATATGGATTATTATATTTATCGGGTTTCTTTGGGTCTACCTAACCAATGCGTTGTGTGGATTTTAACACGCATGACTGTTTTTGTAAACCTGGGAAACACAGTGGCATTGTCGTGAACTCCGGCTCCGTTTTTTCGGGGCTTCGCCCCGGACCCCACCAGGGGGAAGGGCGCAGCCCTTCCCCC
>JADGCO010000157.1 GCA_015228935.1 Magnetococcales bacterium
CCAATATCTTCACCTATACCTTCGAGAACCAGCAGATCCGCATCCGGATGATCGGCGGTGTACCATGGTTCGTGGCCAAGGACCGAGCGGATAATATCCTTGACACCACCGCCAGGACGGGAGTAGCGTCGCGCCAGGAGCTTGAAAACTCCATGGCAGACGGCGGTCCCCCCGCCCCCGACAGACTTGGCGGTATTTTTATGCCCGGATTTTGCGTCCAGGGCATGATTCATGCTTTTCATATCACATCTCCGGGGGCGACGTGCGCATGTCCAGGGTTTCGGCCTGAAAGGCACGTCGGGCCTGTTCCGTTTGCCAGGTTTTTCAACCCCCGGAGTCTGGGCCTCTTGAAAAAGGTTCGCGCTCCGGCAATTTCTGCAAACGGAGCGCACGCATGAATACCAGCCGCAGTACCCCCTCTACGCCTTTCACCAGCATCACCCCATTCCAGTTCGAGGCACACGTGGTCCGGGTCGTTACCCGTGACGGCGAGCCGTGGTTTGTGGCCGCTGACGTGTGCGCAATTCTGGAAATCGGCAACGTCACAAACGCAATGAAGCGCCTGGATGGAGATGAACAAGCCCTTTATTCAATAAAGGGCATCTCCACCGGCAACGACCAAGCCAATATAATCAATGAATCCGGTTTTTATTCTTTGGTACTGCGGTCCGACAAACCGCAGGCAAAACCTTTCTGCAGATGGGTCACCGCCGAAGTCTTGCCGTCGATCCGCAAGACCGGCCAGTACGTCCACCATCAACCCATCCTGGGCGATTTGCATTCCACCCCCAATATCTTCACCTATACCTTCGAGAACCAGCAGATCCGCATCCGGATGATCGGTGGTGTACCATGGTTCGTGGCCAAGGACATTGCTGAAGCCCTTGGCCATGACTGGACCGATACCAAAACTATCGAACATGTCCCGGTGGAATGGAGGGGGATTGGATCTGTTCCGACCCCCTTTGCAAACCAGAACATGGCCATCCTGTCCGAACCTGGCATGTGGTTTTTTCTGGGCCGCTCCGACAAGCCCAAGGCCATGCTCCTTCTGAAAAAGGTTGCCGGTGAAATCCTCCCCGCCATCTGCATGACAGGCCGGTACGACCATCATCTGTCCAACCTGGATGGGAAGGAAGAATTGCGCAAATTGTTCAGGAAGGTACTGCACACCAGGACGGACCAGGACCATGGCCAGTACGTTCACCATCAACCACATCCCCCCGATATGGATGTGAAGGACCTTTTGTTCATCCTGCTTGCAAAGGCAGATGAGACAGGGAGTGAGGAATTGCGGGATCTGACCCTCCAACTGGTGGCTGGATGGGTACGCGCTACGAAAACGGAAAAGATATCTCCCGCAACCCTGAGACAACGTCGCAGACGGGAGCGGATGCGCCAAGAGAGCAATGCCTCCATCCGCAACTTGCTCCACGGCACAGGAGATGACGCCCTATGACCATGAACGTGATCTATGTCCTCAACGTCAGCGGGGGGAAGGACAGCACCGCCATGTTGCTCTGGGCCATGGAACGGGACATGACGTTCCTGCCTGTGTTCGCGGACACGGGGAACGAACACCGCATCACTCTGGAGTACATCGACCGCCTACCGGAGATGACCGGCTGCCCGGAGATTGTTCGGGTGCGATCCGACTTCGCAGAGGCGTTCCAGGGTCGCCGCCGCCGATTGCCGGACAAGTGGCGGAAGGACGGTGTCCCCCAGGATCGCATCGACGAGGCGTTGTCGAACTTGCATCCATCGGGCAATCCTTTCCTGGACCTCTGCGTCCTGAAGGGACGATTCCCCAGCACCCGGGCGCGGTTCTGCTCTCAGATCCTCAAGCACGAGGCAATCCACGAGTACGTCATCCTGCCCTGGCTGGACCGGGGGTGGGAGACGGTCAGCATGCTTGGCATCCGGGCCGAAGAGTCACCCTCCCGCGCCGGTATGCTCCGGATCGAGGATCTGGGCGACGGGCGATGGGTATTTCGCCCCCTGTTGGACTGGACGGTGGGCGATGTGTTCGCCATCCACCGCCGGCACGGCGTGGACCCCAATCCTTTGTACCGGCTGGGCTGCTCACGAGTGGGATGCATGCCCTGCATCCACGAATCCAAGGCTGGCATCCGCAACATCGCCCAGCGCTTTCCCGACGATATCTCGCGGATTGAGAAATGGGAAAAGCGGGTTGGGTGCGTATCCAAACGGGGCGCATCCACGTTCTTCGCTGTCAATAAGGTGCCAGGGCATCACCAGGGGGATACAACCCTGCCGATACCGCCCATAAGGGACGTGGTGCGCTGGTCCATGACCGCCCGAGGTGGGCGGCAACTCGACCTGTTCGCCACCGAGAAAACTGGGGACTGCATGTCGCTGTACGGGCTGTGCGAGTAATGGGCAGCAGCGGCGCAAGCGTTTATCCAAAAGCCTATCAGGGAATGCGGTCATGAGCCTCCTCGGACTCATCAATTCCGAACTCATCGGCACCTTGTCTGATCCTCAATGGAGGACACTCACCGAATTGTTGTACCTGGCGGATCATGGCGAGGGGAGTGGTGACGGGGATACCGGGATCACGCGAGATTCCTTGAACTGGCGTGTACGACGCAGAGGGGCCACGCGCAGCCTGAAAACACTCATGGCATGTAATCTGGTCAAAGAAACCGAAAGGGGAACTCTGGCCATCGCGCCTTCCTTGGTTGGATGCTGGCCAGAATGGCCACAAGTATCCCCACTCGGGTTGATCGATGATCACCGAACAGGAATGCTGACCCATCCCCTGTGGCGTACATACACTGAAATGATTTTTTTGGCCGGCGCTGGTACTGGTGCCGGTTCTGGAGACACGGGGATCGGGCGGGATGCCATGGCGTGGCAGTTGCGGAGGCGGAGAGTCAAGGATGACCTGGAAAATCTTCAATCCCGGAACTTGATCCACGAAAGCAGCCAGGGAACCCTTATCGTGGCAGGGTGGGAGAGCGGTGGCAGCAGCGGTTGCCACTTGGATGCAAAGAATAATTTGGATCACCAGGTCACACCGGAGGCCCTCAGGCAGCGCCGCAGACGGGAGCGGATGCGCCAAGAGAGCAATGTCACGCCTGCCACATCCGATGTCACACCCCCCGCCACATCCCCTGTCACGCCCCCTACCACATCCGATGTCACGCCCCCTGCCACATCCCCTGTCACATTTGGTAGTAGTAGTAGTAAAGAAGAAAATAAAAAAGAAAAAACCACTACTACTACCTCACCCCTGTCTCCACCTGTCACGCTTGCACCTGTCACGCTTGAGAAAAGCGCAGACGGCCTTTTTTGGGAAGTCGGTCAGGAAGTCGGTCAATTGGAGGTGTCCATTAAAGTTCCCCATGACCTGGTTCGCCAGGTTGCGTCCAGTGCATCGCTGGCACCTGACCCGCAGGCAATCCTGGACGAGCTGGGAGGCAGATTGCGGAATCCTGAAGGATCAAAGCCAATCGGCAATCTCGTCTCATGGACTCGTCAGGTGGCGGCCAATGCCGCAGATGATCGATTCATACCAGAACACGGTCCGGTTTTCCGGGCCGACATGACTGATGCCCGCAAACGGATAACAGCCGCCACCGCCACGACCGTTATCGAGCCAATACAGAACCAGGATCTCCAAGAACCTCCTCCTTCGGTCGAGATCGAAAAGAAGGACCCATGGACCATGATAGCGGGAGGCCTGGAATTTCCATGTGATTTCACGCCAGGACAGGTGAAAAGGACCATGATCCTCCTCCAAGGGTTGGATGAAAAACAGTCGCAGATCATCCTGGATGAGGTAGGCGGCCTTTTGGCTGCCAATGCCATCGAAAGTGAAAAAAAAGGTCTTGCCATAACAGTGGCATCCATGGTCAACCAGGCACGAAACGGGTCGCTGCAGGCCAAGTATGGGCCGAAGTACCGGAATAATCTGATTGCGGCCAGAAACAGTTCAGGAAAAAACACACTGCCTGATATCCAAAATCAATCCTGCGGTGCAGGTCGATAATATCTTAGGCAACCTTGGAGGACATTAGAGATGTTTGTAAGCCAAAAAGAAATATCTGATTCCTGTGATATGGTGGATGAAATCCAAAGCAAGGTTAATATAGTGTTGTTTTTATTGTCGTCCTGGGATGAGGTTGGACGTCATGAGATGATCGTACAGGGGATATTTCATATTGTTGAAGATATAGAGATAGACCTGAAAGGTTTATCAAAATCGCTTATTTCTGGACTTGATCAACATAAATCGCTGTCTGAACAATTATCCTGCAATGTAGCATGTTGATATTAAATAATATCTATGAACTGCGAATTTATACTGAGCAGACTGAATCAGTTGTCAGGCAACAAAATGGGACTGGTTCGGGGACGCAGCACCAACCCATCGGATGTCAACTGGGAAGATGTGGCTGGCGCTTTATCCAGGTTGAAACCTTTAGAAATGCTATTGCTCAGGGTTATTGTTGCAGGGCAAGAGCAATTCAAAAGAGATCTATGCTATTATGTGGCAGCAGAAATTAAAGATGTTGCAGAATCGGAAGGATGGCAAGAAATATTATCTTATAAACAGAAAATTTTATCTGAAACGGTCATCAACGAAATAATTAACCAACGAATATGCGTGAAATGCAATGGAGATGATTCTGATTGTCGATCTTGCCACGGGAGAGGTTTTTTCCCGTTACTGTCCCGCGAATCAATGTCAGAAAAACTTGAGATACCATTATCGGTATGGGATCGTAGATTAAAAAAAGAATATACAAAGATTATTAAATATTTTAGAAAAAAAATGGTTAATTCATGTATAAAGATTAAAGTAGCGCTTGGTTTCTGATAGTTAAGAAAAACAAGCTGTTTTGACAGGCGAGGATAATTTTCCGCCAAGTTTATTATAAGGAGCCAACGTCCATGAACAAAAATAGAGACCAATCGCAAGTCACAATTCGCTTGGGTCGAATGGCCGACCTGATCGGCCTGAGCCATTTGGTGGAAAAGGCGCATCAGGAGAGCCGATACCGTGATTTGCCTCTCGATCCGGGAGCCTTCAAGCGGGATTACATGGTGGCCATGCGCAGCCCCAGACAACAAGTCTGGGTCGCTGAGCGCGAGGGAGAACTGGTCGGTGCCCTGGTGGCGATTACCGACAAGGTTTATGGCTGGAGTACTGCCCGGGTGGCAACCGATATTTTCTTTTATGTTTCAGAAGTTGGCATCGGCAGTGGGGCGGGCCTGTTGCGCAGATTTATGCAATGGGCAGCTGCTTTTCCCGATGTGGTCATGGTGGTTCTTCAAACTGGTAGTGGTATTCGTGAAGACTCCAGAGTGGAGAGACTATACGAGGCATTTGGCATGGAAATCACGGGCCAAATATACCAACTGTGGTTTCCGGGCAAAAAGCCAAAATCTCACATGACCAATGAAGAACAAGCAAAACATCCAGAATCGACTACAGGAGAGACTCCGTGAAAGTTCCAGGAGAAGCAAGTTTCGGACCCATTACGACCACAGTGTCATCAGACGAATATATGGACCGGTTGACGTCCTATGATGCTGACAACAATCCGGAATATGTCGGTTTGGCAGAACCCGGGACAACTTCTTCTGCATCAAAGTGGCAAATTCGCAAGTTTGGATATGTGGGTGGCAATCCAGTTTCATCGCGATTTGCAAATGGCAATGCGGAGTTTAATAAAGTTTGGGACGACAGGGGTGGATACTCATACTGATCCGGCCAATGACAACCGAAAATCAAGATTTTGCTTGATGAAGCGAAGCTTTTCAGCCAGTATATTTACACTGAAATTATTTTATCGAAAATCGTTGCCCGCCATGGGAAACCTCTGGCGGGTTTTTTTATTATTGAGGTGCATCATGGATGATCAGAAATGGACGCCGAAGCTTGTTGCCAAACGCATGGGAGAAGCAGCGAGAACCTTGCGCCGTTTGCCAAAAGTATTGCCAGCGGGCTACATCTCATTTTGGCCTTCAGTAATTCACGATCCCAGGGATGCTTATGGCTTGAATGACGTCGAACTCCAATTGGGCCCGCCAACGGCAGAGGAAATCAGCAGAATGGATGCAGCACTGCAATGGCTGCACTGGCTGGAACCGGATCAGGCACGATTGGTCTGGCTATCTGCTGAAAATGTACCGCGCAAACTGATCATGAGAAAGATGAATGTGAGTCGGTCAACGATATGGCGTTTGCTGGCAACCAGTCTAGCAATAATTTCAACCCGATTAAACATTGATAGTGGTAAAGCTGACAGGGAGAGTATCCATGGCAGATCACAGTGCAATTGAATGGACAGAGGCCACCTGGAATCCGGTAACCGGTTGTACAAAGATCAGCGCGGGGTGTCGTAATTGTTACGCCGAACGCATGTCTAAACGTCTGCATGCCATGGGCAATCCCAGATATTATAATGGATTCAGAACAACCGCACATCCGGATTTGCTTGAGAAGCCTTTGAAGACATGGCGTCGCCCCAGGATGATTTTTGTAAATTCAATGAGCGATCTGTTTCATGATGATGTGCCAGATGATTATATTTTAAATGTCTTCAAAATCATGTCCCAATCCACTCAGCACACCTTTCAAGTTTTGACAAAACGTTCTGCCCGTTTGAATCAAATGGCCAACCAGATTGAATGGCCATCGAACGTTTGGATGGGAGTGACGGTTGAAGATGATCGGCACAAATTCCGCATAGAGCATCTACGCAAAACACCATCCTCAATTAGATTTCTTTCCATCGAACCCCTGCTTGGTCCATTGGGTTCGATTGATCTCCGGGGAATTTCATGGGTCATTGTGGGAGGAGAGTCAGGACCTGGTGCCCGTCCAATGCAGGCTGATTGGGCAACATCCATTCGTGATCAATGTCTGGCCAGGAACATTCCGTTCTTTTTCAAACAGTGGGGTGGGGTACGGAAAAAGGCGGCTGGCCGCATGTTGGAAGGACATGTCTGGAACCAAATGCCATGTTTCAAACAGCCTTCTGCATCTGCCATTCTGGAACAGGAGTTGATGGAGCATCCGCTACATCCGCATGTCAAGAGCGGGGAATTTGTTGAAACATCGTGTTGAAACATTTTTTCATGAAACATTTGAAACAAGATTTGCTATGATCCTAAATCCGGCAGTTGACTGGTAGTGACCTTGCCATCGGGGGAGGTTTGAGA
>JADGCO010000158.1 GCA_015228935.1 Magnetococcales bacterium
ATTCCATGTCCGGGATGTATTGAAAGGTTCCCCCGCAGGCGCGGGGATAGACCGTCTTTGAAATACTGCGGCAAGGTAGGCGCTCCGGTTCCCCCGCAGGCGCGGGGATAGACCCATTGCCGCACAGTCTACGACCAGGGTCATGACGGTTCCCCCGCAGGCGCGGGGATAGACCCGTCCCTTACAACGGATGCCGGACCCGTGTCCGGGTTCCCCCGCAGGCGCGGGGATAGACCTTCTAACACCGTATTTGATCATGTTATTATGCCGGTTCCCCCGCAGGCGCGGGGATAGACCTGAGGTACCCAAAAAATGTCGTCATCGCCATCGGGTTCCCCCGCAGGCGCGGGGATAGACCTGACATTGAGGCATGTGCCCGTGCGGACACGTGGGTTCCCCCGCAGGCGCGGGGATAGACCGTTTGCGCCAGACCTTTAAGGTGGCATGCGCCAGGTTCCCCCGCAGGCGCGGGGATAGACCTTTCTTTCCAATGGTTTGCGGTTCGCCAGATACGGTTCCCCCGCAGGCGCGGGGATAGACCTCCGTTCATGTAAACCGGATCCCAGACCTTGCCGGTTCCCCCGCAGGCGCGGGGATAGACCCAGGTTGCTGGGCCTGGGGGCCTCGTGTGGTGGGGTTCCCCCGCAGGCGCGGGGATAGACCATTTCACCCCGCACCCGATCACCCTCTACTCGCGGTTCCCCCGCAGGCGCGGGGATAGACCCGGCTTCCCTTATCTCGTCGCTGAGAGATCTGGGGTTCCCCCGCAGGCGCGGGGATAGACCCCCTGCCCTGGTCACCATCCGGTCCATCCGGTCGGTTCCCCCGCAGGCGCGGGGATAGACCTGTTTCCAGGATCGCCCAAGGGGTGCGGGAGTGGGTTCCCCCGCAGGCGCGGGGATAGACCCAGACTGGATAAGGAAGAGATAGAAGTGACAGCGGTTCCCCCGCAGGCGCGGGGATAGACCCCTGGAGGGGGTGGCAACCGGGGAAAGTGGCAAGGTTCCCCCGCAGGCGCGGGGATAGACCCGATTTTTTCCACCTTTAGTCCGCCGAAAATCAGGTTCCCCCGCAGGCGCGGGGATAGACCCATCAGGGTTTGAGTTAATTTTTTTCAAAGCTTGGTTCCCCCGCAGGCGCGGGGATAGACCTTGGAAAAAAATATCGGAAATGTTGCTATTTCAGGTTCCCCCGCAGGCGCGGGGATAGACCTTTACGTCGGCACCATGACCGTGATCGCCGGACGGTTCCCCCGCAGGCGCGGGGATAGACCCGCAGGACCAGCGCTGACCGTGGCCGGACCTAGGGTTCCCCCGCAGGCGCGGGGATAGACCGCCTCGTTCCTTATTAAAGAATCTCTTGAGGATGGTTCCCCCGCAGGCGCGGGGATAGACCCGGCGTCAGGAATGACGGATTCTTTTTTGCGACGGTTCCCCCGCAGGCGCGGGGATAGACCCTCCCAGGTATGGGATTTTCTTTTGTTCGGCATGGTTCCCCCGCAGGCGCGGGGATAGACCCCCCACAGAGGAAAAAAAATGCAGATCAAAAATGGTTCCCCCGCAGGCGCGGGGATAGACCGTTTAGAAGGACTCCCCCCACTCCGAACCTTTAGGTTCCCCCGCAGGCGCGGGGATAGACCGAAGAAAAGCGACTTGCGCGTCTGTGCAAGCGTGGTTCCCCCGCAGGCGCGGGGATAGACCTTCGCCACCTTTGGACTTCCTCACCCCCACCAAGGTTCCCCCGCAGGCGCGGGGATAGACCCTATGTGGTGGTGGTGGTGGTGGATCTTTCAGAGGTTCCCCCGCAGGCGCGGGGATAGACCCCTCGCACATTCCGCCACCCTCCGATTCGACTCGGTTCCCCCGCAGGCGCGGGGATAGACCCCTCCCGTCCCAGTTGGCGGCATCCTCATCCGCGGTTCCCCCGCAGGCGCGGGGATAGACCATATCCAGCAGGCAAATGCTGGATGATGCTGAAGGTTCCCCCGCAGGCGCGGGGATAGACCCGGCTTGATGGCATGGCATTCAGGAATAAATCCGGTTCCCCCGCAGGCGCGGGGATAGACCTCCAAAACACTGGGAAGGACCGACCACAGACCAGGTTCCCCCGCAGGCGCGGGGATAGACCTTGGTTTTGATTCAAGTCGAAACCTACGAGAGCGGTTCCCCCGCAGGCGCGGGGATAGACCCTTTCAAAAAAATGCCGGAACTGCGTGAAAATTGGTTCCCCCGCAGGCGCGGGGATAGACCCCCGCTGGCACCCCGCAGTGGCCCCGTTGACCGGGTTCCCCCGCAGGCGCGGGGATAGACCTACCGAAGGGGGGAAGATAGGATGCCCGTCTATGGTTCCCCCGCAGGCGCGGGGATAGACCCGTTGGTCAGGTCGTTGCGGTTGGCCTTACACCGGTTCCCCCGCAGGCGCGGGGATAGACCTGATCCGCTTTACCTCTTTTGCCCATAAATCCAGGTTCCCCCGCAGGCGCGGGGATAGACCGTTACCCACACGCCATTCACCCCCCATCCCCCTGGTTCCCCCGCAGGCGCGGGGATAGACCTCTTGCCTTTGTTGGTCCAAACCACCGTGCCGTGGTTCCCCCGCAGGCGCGGGGATAGACCCCGCACCCAGGCCTGGATCCGCGAGGTCAACGCGGTTCCCCCGCAGGCGCGGGGATAGACCTTTATCGCCATACGTGTTGTTTTTCAGAAAATCGGTTCCCCCGCAGGCGCGGGGATAGACCCCTGCGCGGTTGATTGAAGTTGCGGCGTTTGATGGTTCCCCCGCAGGCGCGGGGATAGACCCCCCTGGATCTCGTCATGATCGGCGAAGGCTATGGTTCCCCCGCAGGCGCGGGGATAGACCCCGGGAGGTCTACGTCCACGCCGATATGGAAGGGGTTCCCCCGCAGGCGCGGGGATAGACCTTGTTCCGTCAGCGGTCCGCAGACGAACAGCCAGGTTCCCCCGCAGGCGCGGGGATAGACCCGCCGATCTGCTGCAAGATGGCTTCAATGAATGGGTTCCCCCGCAGGCGCGGGGATAGACCGTAAGTCTTCAGCTTCGAGTTCTTCAATAAGATGGTTCCCCCGCAGGCGCGGGGATAGACCCCCAGATCCAGCAGCGCAGCCTGCGTCGGGTGGGGTTCCCCCGCAGGCGCGGGGATAGACCGTTAATATATCTGGCGATATAAAAATAAACACGGGTTCCCCCGCAGGCGCGGGGATAGACCTGCGATTGCCTCGAATGCGGGGCATCAGGGCATGGTTCCCCCGCAGGCGCGGGGATAGACCCGCCCGCTGACACGAGCCACGCTGCACACGTATGGTTCCCCCGCAGGCGCGGGGATAGACCCTCCCCCTCCGTGACTTTCCCTGCACCGGTCAAGGTTCCCCCGCAGGCGCGGGGATAGACCGCGTTGCCAGTTGGCGACGTACTCTTCCTCGAAGGTTCCCCCGCAGGCGCGGGGATAGACCCGGAGGCGGAACGGAGGCGGACACCTGATCCTGGGTTCCCCCGCAGGCGCGGGGATAGACCCCCTTGGGAAACCCTGGCCCTATTGACTTCCCGGGTTCCCCCGCAGGCGCGGGGATAGACCTGTCACCCACGGTCGCTGATGGACCGGATTTTAGGTTCCCCCGCAGGCGCGGGGATAGACCCCTTTCAGCCAGGCAGGCAAAGGCCAAAGGTTTGGTTCCCCCGCAGGCGCGGGGATAGACCTGGAGAAAAAAAATGGGACATCACGAAGACAGAGGTTCCCCCGCAGGCGCGGGGATAGACCACACCCAAGGCGTGATCCAACGATTCTGACGCCGGTTCCCCCGCAGGCGCGGGGATAGACCAGACGTTGTTGTTTTCAAGTCAACAACGATCCCGGTTCCCCCGCAGGCGCGGGGATAGACCGTCCCTAAGAGCCTTCCGGCGGCACTGTGTCGCGGTTCCCCCGCAGGCGCGGGGATAGACCCATTGCTCGGGACGCACCGCATCATAAGATGCGGGTTCCCCCGCAGGCGCGGGGATAGACCCTGGATTGTACTCGACAGATCAGCTATCCTACCGGTTCCCCCGCAGGCGCGGGGATAGACCCGTTGGATGCGCAAGCCTCGTTCCTTATTAAAGGGTTCCCCCGCAGGCGCGGGGATAGACCCTGGATTGTACTCGACAGATCAGCTATCCTATCGGTTCCCCCGCAGGCGCGGGGATAGACCTGTCTTGATCGCCGTACTCTGGGCAATCCTCCTGGTTCCCCCGCAGGCGCGGGGATAGACCCCTCCCGATCAGCCTATCGGTCGCTCATGGTATGGTTCCCCCGCAGGCGCGGGGATAGACCCTGTTATATGCTTTTTTAGTTTCTTTATTTACGGGTTCCCCCGCAGGCGCGGGGATAGACCTTTTCCTTTCCGGATCTCGTCGATCCGCTCGCGGGTTCCCCCGCAGGCGCGGGGATAGACCCCCCGGCAGCCCGGCCAGTTCCTGGGCGGAAAAGGTTCCCCCGCAGGCGCGGGGATAGACCCTGCATCGCTTGCCGCCGACACCCTGTTGTTTGGGTTCCCCCGCAGGCGCGGGGATAGACCTCCTGGCGCATCCGATTGATTGGCATGGGATATGGTTCCCCCGCAGGCGCGGGGATAGACCGTATCCAGCGGGTCATGAAGGTCGGCGAAGCCGGGTTCCCCCGCAGGCGCGGGGATAGACCTTTCGTTCCATCAGGCACCAGCACATCGATGGTGGTTCCCCCGCAGGCGCGGGGATAGACCTGGCTTTCTTGACCTCTTCGACAGCCTTTTCCCGGTTCCCCCGCAGGCGCGGGGATAGACCCAAAAACAGTCCCCATCCAGCAGTACGGATCCTGGTTCCCCCGCAGGCGCGGGGATAGACCGACCGGTGGGAGTAGCTGGTGTCCACATCTGATGGTTCCCCCGCAGGCGCGGGGATAGACCCCGGGGGTGGGGGTGGTGATTTCGGGTGTGCCGGGTTCCCCCGCAGGCGCGGGGATAGACCCACCAGGATTTTGCCATCTTTCCCTGCCAGTCCGGTTCCCCCGCAGGCGCGGGGATAGACCCGATAAAGCCCGGTCGTCGCCCACCGGGCAAATGGTTCCCCCGCAGGCGCGGGGATAGACCGTGTGACCTGGCACCGATACTGCTCCGACTTTGGGTTCCCCCGCAGGCGCGGGGATAGACCTGCGATATATGAAGAGGCAAAGCGGGCTGCTGCGGTTCCCCCGCAGGCGCGGGGATAGACCTTTGGCAGATCATCAGCAACAGCACCCGATGTTGGTTCCCCCGCAGGCGCGGGGATAGACCCAAGCGCATCAAAAAAACGCTCACTGAGGCCTCGGTTCCCCCGCAGGCGCGGGGATAGACCCTGGTTCCGCCATCATCCCATCTCCTCACGGTGGGTTCCCCCGCAGGCGCGGGGATAGACCGTCTCACCCGTCCTGGCCAAAAGGATGGTCCTGGGTTCCCCCGCAGGCGCGGGGATAGACCCGGCAGACATCCTTCCGCCGTTGGTGCCGGCAGGGTTCCCCCGCAGGCGCGGGGATAGACCGTCACGGGCTAAAAAATAGGGTCAGTCTTTTTTGGTTCCCCCGCAGGCGCGGGGATAGACCCTTTTGCTTCGATGGTCTTTCGCAGGCTCGCCCGGTTCCCCCGCAGGCGCGGGGATAGACCTTGCCGACTCCTGTTATTGATTCATCCGGCGTTGGTTCCCCCGCAGGCGCGGGGATAGACCTGACGGACCTGGCCTTCCTGAGAAGGAGAGTTTGGTTCCCCCGCAGGCGCGGGGATAGACCCGATATAACCGGCGCTCGATAGTCTCTTCCGGGGGTTCCCCCGCAGGCGCGGGGATAGACCTTCCCTTTTAACCAGGAACTATAACTGCCATCGGGTTCCCCCGCAGGCGCGGGGATAGACCTTCTTCCGTAGTGTTTGGAAGTTTATCAGTTATGGTTCCCCCGCAGGCGCGGGGATAGACCCGTTGGATTTCCGCTTCCACTCAAAGTGTTTGAGGTTCCCCCGCAGGCGCGGGGATAGACCCGATGGATCAGGCCACCAGTGGCAAAGCCTGGTGGTTCCCCCGCAGGCGCGGGGATAGACCCATGATTTTGGCATCGGCTTTGGTGATCGCCATGGTTCCCCCGCAGGCGCGGGGATAGACCCGACTTTTGGGCCAGAGCAATCTCCTCTTGGATGGTTCCCCCGCAGGCGCGGGGATAGACCTTTTTTGCGGGTGACGGGGGGGAGCTTCGTGAAGGTTCCCCCGCAGGCGCGGGGATAGACCTAATGCGTTCCGATTCGCAATTTTGCATTTAATGGTTCCCCCGCAGGCGCGGGGATAGACCTCGAGGTTGTTTTTCAGTCCGGCAATCTCATCCGGTTCCCCCGCAGGCGCGGGGATAGACCCGTGCAGTTTCCTGGACAGACAACAAAACAACAGGTTCCCCCGCAGGCGCGGGGATAGACCTGATCCCGATCTGGTGGTGGATGATCCCGATCTGGTTCCCCCGCAGGCGCGGGGATAGACCTTTATGCGCACCTGGCTGTCACCCTATGATTCCGGTTCCCCCGCAGGCGCGGGGATAGACCTTTTCGTGTCGCCAGCAGTTCCTGGAATCCGGGGGTTCCCCCGCAGGCGCGGGGATAGACCATCCTTCAACACAATAAAATCCTATTTGCCTGTGGTTCCCCCGCAGGCGCGGGGATAGACCTGCCTCTGCCGCTTGCTCGGCCATCTCTGCCACGGTTCCCCCGCAGGCGCGGGGATAGACCCACTGGCCCAAGGCCGACCATGACGATGGGCCGGGTTCCCCCGCAGGCGCGGGGATAGACCTGTCGTCTATCGGGGGCAGGCTGCTCCCGATGCGGTTCCCCCGCAGGCGCGGGGATAGACCGCAGCCCGTACCATGCTGTTTGCGTTGCTGAGGGGTTCCCCCGCAGGCGCGGGGATAGACCTGTTTATTACGTGACCGCGCCCCTGACCGGGACGGTTCCCCCGCAGGCGCGGGGATAGACCCGCTTCAAGGTTTGAAAGAGATGTACTAAGAAGTGCATTGGTTAGCCGACATTGACAGGCACCGCATATCGGGTTTCAGGGTGTCG
>JADGCO010000159.1 GCA_015228935.1 Magnetococcales bacterium
GAAGCTGCAGCGGATTTGGCCGATCTGTCCGAGGAAGCCGCAGCGGATTTGGCCGGTTTGTCCGAGGAAGCCGCAGAAGATTTGGCCGATCTGTCCGAGGAAGCCGCAGCGGATTTGGCCAAAGAGGATGTCAAGGCTTTATTGCCGGTTCCCGGAGTGGCTGTCGGGGGAGCAGAGGTTGCCGTTTTATTATTGGATACCGGTGGGGTGGGGCTGGCGGGTTGCCCGGCAGGTATGGCTTTCAAAGCCTTGGAACGCTGCTGAAAAAACGACCAGAGGGCATAAAAGGCCAGAATATCGACTGCCGGCATGATGGGCAGACGGTAACGGGCCATGCCATAGACCGTGGAAATCAAGGTCATCTGCACCACAAACAGGGCCAGAAAAATGCCGATATCACGTTGAGTACGATCCGTGACACGCACCATTTTTACGGCCCCGACCACGGCCAACACGAGCAGGGTGGAGTTGACAATCTTGGAAAAAAGCCCCAGGGCAATAATCAGCCAATATCCGTTGTCTAGCAGGAAATGGACAAATTTAAGCCGTTCGGACCAGGAGCGGGAGTAGGTGGCATGATCCCGCAGATAGGTGTTGAAATGTTCCTGCTCTTCGGGGGAAAAAAACAGCGTAAAAAAATCGGGGGGAAAGCCGATGTACAAGGTCGGAAACATTTTGATCATGACCCACAAAGACCAGGGAAAGGTCTCCCGAAACATGATTTTGTTGGCTTCCCCGACAAAAGCTTCCTGTTCCCGGGTCGTGGTGAGCCTGTTCAGATCGGCATCAAAACGTTCGTGGATGCGGCGCGACCCTTCATCCACGGAGATGGAAAGTCGTTCCGACTCCACCACCGGAAAGTGAAAGCGCAGCAAATGGTCGCCACTCATACACTCAAACTTGAAAAGGCTGCCGGCATTGTAATTGCGCAGGCTCCACAAACCCACAGTGGCAAAGTGCAAAACCATGACGATACCGATCAGCTTGGCGATGTGTTGCCAGCTTGCCCGCCGCCAAAGATGAACGGCAATGATCAGGCTGAGAATGATCCACAGATACATTCCGGCTGGTCGGGCCAGTTCCTGCAAACAGATGAGGATGGCGGCCACGGTGACACGGGTAATCGTGATGCCGTTTTGCAGCATCCAGACGACATGCAGCAGCAACCAGGTCAGCAGCAGATGAAACACGGCATCGGCCATCACCGAGTTGATGGTATAGAGGTAGATGGGATCCAGAATGACAAAGAGTGCTGCAAACACACCGCCCCAGGGATGCAGGCGGCGTCCGAGAAAAAAGGTCAGAATCACGGCGAGGGCATAAAAGACATTGTTCATGACCAAGGCCCAGCGGGTATCCGGGCCAAATACGGCATACACCAAAGCCGAAGCAACCGGAAACAGCGGTGTGCGCCAGGTGTTGGGGAGTATCTCCCCGGAGGCAGCCACCTTGTCGCCACTGACACCATGTTCATGGAGATTTTTGGCGAGCTTCATGAACACTTCGTCAGTTGTGAACCCGACATCCGGGGCAACCTGGATGACCCGATAAAAAATAATGATCTGGTAGAGAAAGCCCAGAAGCATCACGATCATGAAGATCCAGTCCGCCAAGTGGCGTCCCAGTGGTTTCTCTACCATCATCAACATCCTCCGGTTACCGACACGATCTTCCCAGGGAACAGGTTTGTTCCATTTACCGACACGATGTCCCCCGGGAACTGGCCTGTTCCATGCAGGCATTTTTTCCCGAAAAATTTTTCATTTCGGATCTTTCGTTTCATCGTCGGATGAATTTTGGATCCTTGTCCCTTCATCGCGAGGATTTTGAATCTTGGCCCACGGTTATTCCAGGAACAATCCGCAGATGGTCCCGGTCCGATGAGAGCCTGGGTGCTGGTGGCAGGAAAATCAGGTGAGAATATTTTGTTTCGATCAGAATGATTCTGGGAGGGTTTTACTTTTGGGGCGGCCACGCCGCCCCGGGAAAATTTTTGGGTGGGATGCATCCCGGATGTGATTCATTTTGCGGCGAGGATTATTGCAAGGCTTGCATCTGGCGCGTCAGGGTGTCGCCATCGCTTCCCAGATGCATGTCACCCATGGCGTAGAGCATTTGCTCTTCCTTGATATTGTGTTGTTGCATGACCATCAGGAGGGTCGTGCAGGCTCGTGCCACGCCACCGGTGTCCCCTCCTTCCAGGGATTGGCGCATCTGTTTGAGAATGCCACGCATCTGGTCATGTTCCATGCGCATCACTGTGGTGGGACCGCGTGTCATGCCGGTACGATTTTCAAAGGCCGGGAAAAAGACCTTTTCCTCCATATCGAAATGGTGCAGCATGCCCAGCTCGAATTGACCAAAATACCGGCTGGTGGTCTCTTTGTTGCCGGCGGTGGCTTCTTGTTCCAGATTGACAAACACACTGTCGCAGCGCCGGTGATCCCCGGTCATGAATTCGCCGATTTGCCGTGTTTTTAAAGGGTTTGCCAGTTTTTTCACCCAGAATGTCGCGGCTCCGGATGTGGCAGCCAGGGGTGCCCAGTCGAATGCCCCCCAATGTTTTTCCTGCATGCCACGCAACAAGGATCCGGCATCTCCGGAGACCACAAGCTCGAATGCCTCTCCGGGAGCAACAGAAGCAAACTGCTGCTGCAATTTTTCCAAACCATGGGCCGCATCGGTTCCGGTCAAGTCCAACGTGTTGCTCATAATGACATCAACCTCCTGTATCTGGCTGGCAGTTTTGATGGTGCAATCCCGTCACGCAAGCCACAAATTGATGAGAATACCCGACAATATTCGTTGGTCATGGCAAACGATGCCTTGACGCAGGTCAACGCTTGTCCGATTCTCCCATTCGCAGCAGGGCATTTTTATTGCGGGGATCCTGACATGATCCTGGCGCACATATCCAGGGTTGCAATCGAAAATGGATGCAATCGAACCTGACCTTGAACCGTTCAACCCTATCCGAAGAGCAGACGACCCAGCATGATTTCCACCAGCGGTCTTCACATCGATCAGGCCCCGCCTCTCCATATTCCGTTCCGGTTTTTTGCCACGGCTCCCCTGTTTATTTCGGCTGCCGGAGTGGCCGTGCTTTATTGGGGTTCGGATCTCTGGTTGCTGCCTTTGGCCCCGCAGACCGTTGCCTTGACGCATCTGGCCGTGTTGGGTTGGATCAGCATGATCATGATCGGGGCAATGTACCAGATGATCCCGGTATTGGCAGCCCTGCCCATGCCCTGGCTGGGAATGGCTCCCTGGGTTCATGGCGGGTTGGCTGTGGGGGTGACGGCGCTGGTCTTGGAGATTGGCCTGGGTGTGCATCGCTGGTTGCTCCTGGTCGCTTCTGTCGGTTTGGGGCTTGCCATTGGTTTGTTTGCGGTGCAGACCGGACGTGCCCTCATGACGACCACCGTCAAACACCCCACCGTGAATGCCATGCGCATGGCCGTTGTTGCCCTGATTGGCGTTTTGGTCCTGGGAGGTGTTTTCCTCGGGGAATATGCGCACGGATTTTTACCCATGGATCGACACATGGTCCTGGGCATCCATCTGACCTGGGGCCTGCTGGGCTGGGTCGGCACCTTGATCATCGGCGTCTCCATGCAGGTTTTGCCCATGTTCTATGTGATGCCCCTGTTTCCCGTGGCAGTGGGCAATGGCATTCTGGCGGGTCTGGGTATGACGCTGATCGCCCTGCCCATGGCCCTCTGGTTGACCCCGGACAGGCATCTCTGGCTCTGGTTGGCTGCCCTTCCGGCTGGTGTGGCCATTGGGGTCTATGCCTGGACCATGAAAAAGCTCTTTGCTGCCCGGAAGCGCAAAATTGCCGATGTCACCTACCAGTTCTGGCTCGTTGGCCTGGGTTGCGGGGCCATTGGTCTCGTCATTCCGATCCTCTGGCCTCTCAACGATGCCGACAAATGGCGTTTCCTCTTTGGCGTGCTATACCTCTGGGGAGGTGTTTCGTCGATCATCTTTGGCATGCTCTACAAGATCATTCCCTTCCTGGTCTGGTTTCACCGTTTCAGCCGTCTGGCCGGCCTGGTCGAAAACATTCCCATGATGGACGATTTGATCCCGGAGCGCGTGGCCCGCAGCCATTACATCATCCATTGTGCCACCATCCTGATGTTGGCCACGGGCATCAATTCCAAATGGCCCCTGGCCATATTCATGGCCGGCGTGGGCATCATCGTCTCCGGCGGCATTCTCGCCTATGTCATTTACAAGGCGACCAGCCACCAGCCACCGCCCGCCCCGGAAATTCCGGACTTCAACAGCTTTTTCAAGGATTTTAAAAAACCGTAGGGTGGGCAATCAGTCAGATTTTCTATCGAAGGAATTCGGGGCTTCCAGATCGTTCAAGCCGCCCAGGGCGACAGGATTTTCCAGGCTGGCAATCCGGGTGGTCTCTTCTGGACGTTTTTGAGTATCGGCCACCCTGATGGTCGAGGTGACTGGATTTTCCAGGTTGGCAATCCGGGCGGTCTCTTCCGAACGCTTCTGAAGCGCGGCCATTTTGCTCGATGATTGCCGGGTCAACATGGCTTCGCGCTGCACCAGTACGTCATAATAGTATCTGATTTTGCGGACATAACGTACCGGTTCCATGCCTCTGGCATAGCCATGTTTGGTGTTGGTGTAGTATTTTTTGTTGGCCAGCAGGGGGTACACTTCACGAATGGCTTTCCAGGAGTTTGGATCCTTGCCCATGGATTTGGTCAGGGTACGGGCGTCCAGCAAATGTCCAAGTCCTGTATTATAGGCTGCCAGGGCGATCCACATGCGATCCGGATCCTTGATCTCTGGCGGCAGGCGTCGTCGCAGGTCGGCCAGGTACCAGGCCCCGGCGAGGATGCTTTCCCGGGAATTTTTACGATTTTTGACTCCCAGAGTGGTGGCGGTATTTTGGGTCAACATCATGATGCCCTTGACGCCGGTGGGACTGATGGCTTTCGGGTCCCAGTGTGATTCCTGATAGGCCAGGGCAGCCAGCAGAGGCCAGGGAATGCCATACCGTTGGCCGGCATCCTTGAATTTGGCAATAAAAGCGGGCAACTTTTCGTCGATGCGACGAATGAAGGCCCGATTGTCAACAAAATCGTATTGATGTTTGATGGAACTGAAATAACGATCCTCAATCTCCGCCAGACGACCGCCATCACCCATTTCGCGAAACCATTCGGATACTTTTTCTTGCAGATCGGCAGATCCGTGGGGAAGTATCCAGGCCAGATTCTGGGTGGCGTTGATGGGAAATTTGACGACCAGTTCCGGATAGTAGCGCCGATTGATGGCGACAATGTTGGAATCGGCGATGGTACAATCAATTGTGCCATTCCAGACTTGTTGAAAAATCTGTTCCGATGATCGATCCGGATCGGAGATCCAGGTGAGATTCGGGACGATGGCTTGCAATTCCTTGAGACGGGCTTCGTGGCTGCTGCCGTGCGGCACGGAAATTCTGACTTTGGCCAGTTTCAGCAGGTTGGTTGGACGCAGTCCGCCACGTTTGCAGACGACTTGCTGGTCCACTTCCTGGTAATCCGGGCCAAAGAAAAACTCTTTCTCCAGTTCCTGGGAACGGATCAATCCGGCAGCGGCGATATCCCCTTCCTGGTTGCGCAGGGCCTCCAGAATTTCTTTTTGGCTATCCAGGATGATGTAGCGGGGAATGACACCGAGGGAGTGGGCGAAGGCTTCGGCGAGTTCATATTCGAACCCCATGCGCCGGTCGGGACCTTCATAGAGGGTTGTCGGTGCATAGCGGGTGATGACGCGCAGGACACCGCGGGTTTTGATGCGTTCAAGGAGTGATTTTGGTCCCACGACCGGTTCTTCTTGTTTGGTACATCCAAACATCACGGCGGCAGCCAGGGAGATGCCGACCCATTGTCGGCACCGACGACGCCATTTGGCATTTTTGATCGTGGTATGATGCAATCCCTCGCCTCCAGTTGCCTTTCCGGTCCATGGGATAAGGCAGAATGATAACCGATCAGCAAGGTTTATTAGAAGAAAAAAAAAGCCCCCCTTGATTTTTTTCCTTCCATGAAAAAAACCACAACAAATTGAAGCGGATACTTTGGCTTCCGTGCCGGATTCATGCTTCGTTCCGTCCTGGTGATGGATGAGGTGACGGAGTCTGGCATGAAATTTTTATGTGAACATAAAATTTTTTACATAGTGTGCCATTCGTTTGTCGGGGGTTGAACAGGGGAGTGATGGATTACCAGCGGATCAGGGCTGCCCCCCAGGTAAATCCGCCACCAAAGCCATCCAGGAGGACCAGATCACCTGGTTTTATACGGCCATCGCGCACGGCTTCATCGAGGGCCAGGGGAATACTGGCTGCGGAGGTATTGCCATGCCGGTCCACAGTCACCACGACCCGATCCAGACTGATGCCGATGCGTTTGGCCGTGCTTTGCAGGATGCGAATATTGGCCTGGTGGGGTACCAGCCAAGTGATATCGTCCGGTTTGAGACCATGGGCGGCCAGGGCTTCATCGGCGATTTGGCCCATGGTTTTGACGGCATGTTTGAACACTTCGTTGCCGCGCATGACAATATTGCCGATATCGCGGTGTGATGTATCGAGTGCCATGGTCAGCCCCAGGGTGAGGGGGAACCGGGACACACCACCGGAAACCTTCAGCAGATCGAGATGGCTGCCATCGGCATGGATATGGGTGGAGAGGATGCCGCGATTACCTTCGCTGGCGGCTCCCAGGACCACGGCACCGGCACCGTCGCCGAAGAGAATACAGGTTGAACGATCCTGCCAATCGACGAGACGGGAAAAAGCCTCGGCACCGATCAGCAGGATATGTTGGCAGTTGCCGGAGAAAATAAATTTTTCCGCGATGGAGAGGGCATAAATGAAACCGGTACACACGGCCTGAATGTCAAAGGCGGGAATATTGCGGTCGGCAATGCCGAGTTTGTGTTGCACAATGGTGGCTGTGGCCGGGAATATATGATCGGGTGTGGTGGTGGCGACGATGATCATATCGATTTGTTCCGGGCCGATGCCGGCTGCCGGATTGATCCGTTCCCAGGAACTGGAG
>JADGCO010000160.1:0-374 GCA_015228935.1 Magnetococcales bacterium
CGGAGCCACCAGGACCATTCATCATCCCAGGTCCACCAGGACCGTTCATCATCCCGGGGCCACCAGGACCATTCATCATCCCGGGTCCACCGCCAGGGCCGTTCATCATCCCGGAGCCACCAGGACCATTCATCATCCCAGGTCCACCAGGACCGTTCATCATCCCAGGTCCACCATGGCCACCCATCATCCCGGGTCCACCAGGACCGTTCATCATCCCGGAGCCACCAGGACCGTTCATCATTTCGGGTCCGCCAGGTCCGCCATATCCTCCCGGTCCACCCATCATCCCGGGTCCACCAGGGCCGTTCATCATTTCAGATCCGCCAGGACCATTCATCATTCCAGGTCCGCCATATCCTCCCGGTCCACCC
>JADGCO010000160.1:472-2413 GCA_015228935.1 Magnetococcales bacterium
CCATCATCCCGGGTCCACCAGGTCCACCCATCATCCCGGGTCCACCAGGTCCACCCATCATCCCGGGTCCACCAGGTCCACCCGTCATTCCGGAATCTCCCGAACCCTGCACCTGATTGCCGATTCCAACAGGATTATCACCAGAAACTGGTGCCTCCTGGGCCAAGCCATCACCGAACACCATCAGGCCCAAGGCCAGACCAGCCGCCAATCCCAAAAATCTGGCACGAACATTTTTCATCATGAGTCTCCTGGACAAATTGGTCACGTTGACTTCCTGAAACAGGCCGAGATCCATGTGCCTGGTAAGAGAGAGCCGCATGCGGCATGGCATTCCTGCCCAATCCCTTCCGGATCTCTTGGCAGGGTCAAAACAGGAATGCAAACAAAACCCGTGACCAACTCACTTCTTTGGAATTGAAACAACAGTGCGCAAGTGATTATTGATCTCTTTCTCCAACACAATCCGGGATACGACATACTGGAGAAAGATGGTCCCGACAAGAACCACCAAAATCACAGAGAACGTATGGAAAACCGCACGGGAACGAATTTTCATGGATTGGATCCAAGCAGGACCACTGCGGATAGGACATTTTGGTAGTATCCCACATTTTTATTTTTCAATCAAGACCCAAGTTCACAAACTTTGCCTTTTTTAATTTTTGCTGGATTTACCTCCCGAATCGGCAATTTGACCAGACCCGTCTCTTCACGAATCAGGCGTATGGCCACTTCGGTTTCACGTCGGCTGGGAAAAGGTCCGGAACAAAGAACCAGCAGCCGTTTTTTCTGTACACTGATTTTTTGCTTCATGACGGGCAAACCGAAGTCTGCCAACTTTTTCGACAGGGATTCCGCCTCTTCCTTCTGAATGAATGAACCCAGATAAACCAGGTATTGCATGTTGCCGGTTGACTTGTCTGCCGGGTCGAAGACGGTTGCCGAAGGAAGTGTAGCCTCAAGAGCGGATGATGCGGCGTCCTGCTCCGGGGATTTCTTCGCCTTGGATCGCGATACCGGCGAGGAAGGGATGAAACCGGTTCCAGGGTAGGTTTGTTGCTGCAAGGTTCCCTGAATTCCTGTTTTTTTGGCGATCAGGCGTTGGGCCTCTTCGCCGGCCTTCGCGGATGTGAATGGTCCGGCCAAAACCGTAAACACGTCCCGCTCCCGAATCACCTCACGTTGAATGGATGCGGGCAGACCCCAGTTGAGCAATTTTTTCTTCATCTGCTCGGCCATGGACCGATCCAGATAAGAAACCACCTGGATGGTCGAAACCGTTGTATCCGACGGTGCATGACCTGGGCGTTCCGCACCCTCCTTTTCCCTGGCTGCCTTGGGCACTGGTTGATCGTTCGACACCCTGGGCACCGGTTGATCGTTCGACACCCTGGGCACCGGTTGATCGTCCGATACCCTGGGTATCGGTTGATCATCCGACACCCTGGATGTCGCTTGCCGACCTCCCGACGCTTTGGACGAAGGCCGCCCATCGGACACCTTGGCGGGTGTCTGGCCGTCCGATCCTTTAGCGGCTGAAGCAGATTCATTCAGGGGCAGAATTCTGCCGCCATGACCCACCTTGCGCACCGCCGTGCGTGCCGCTTCCTGGGCGGCATCACGATCCTTGAAAGGTCCCAGATAGAGCTGATGATACGGTTTCCCCTTCACACGAATCATCTTCTGAAAGGCTGGCAAACCAAGGCGTTCGAGTTCCTGTTGTTTTAAATCGGCATTGGCCTTGTCCGTATAGGCCAGCATTTTGACGGCAATCCGCTTCTCTCCCTTGCCGGATTTATGTTCCCCGGTCTCATTTGCAGATTGATCGGGCTTGCGAACCGAGGCAGCAGGTCCATCCTCCCCCTTGCGTTCCGGCCTGCGCAGCGGGGAACCAGATTTTTCCCCAGCCGAGGGTTCCGGTTTGCGAACCTGGGCACG
>JADGCO010000160.1:2511-6990 GCA_015228935.1 Magnetococcales bacterium
CGGGCATCCTCCGCCGGCCTGCTTTCCGGTTTGTGCGCCGGGGCACGGGCATCCTCCGCCGGCCTGCTTTCCGGTTTGTGCGCCGGGGCACGGGCATCCTCTGCTGCCAGGCGCTCTGGTTTGGACATCAGGTTTGGGGATTTTTTCGAATCGGAGATGACCTGAGACGCCTGCCCCTCGGCAATCGGAATCCCCTTGATGTCCAGCTTGTCCTGCATCAGACGCAAGGCGGCAGTCAGTTTATCCCGGCTGGCAAATGGACCCACAAACAGACGAATAAAAGGTTGTTGACCCACTTTGGTCTGCTGATGAAAAACCGGCAAGTGCAGTTTTTCCAGTTTTTCATAGGTCTCCCGGGCCGGCTTCCGTTCGGAAAATGAACCGGCATAGATCAAATTGGCATCTGCGGGAGGGGCAGACACTGATGGCGCAGACACTGATGGCGCAGACGCTGATGGCGCAGACACTGATGGCGCAGACGCTGATGGCGCAGTTGCACCTGGCTTGGCAACCATCTTTTGTCCGGCAGCAGTATGCCGGGCATCACTCATCTCCACGGCCAGATCATGGACACTCCCCTTGATGCCGGTCTTCTCCTCAATCAACCGGACCGCCAACTCGGCCTCGGCGGCATCGGAAAATGACCCGGCATTGACCCGGTAATATTGCTGGCCATTAACAAGTATGGTTTTATAGAAACTGGGAATCCCCAGGGCATTGACCCGGGCGGTAACGTGCTGGGCATTGTTGCTGTTGCCATAAGATCCCAGATAAATGGAATAACTGGTTTCCCGGCTCCGCGCCGCATCCCCTTCCGGCGGCGGATTGGGGTTGAACTTGAAATCGCCCAAAGCCGGTTTATCCAACTGGGCCGCCGCTTTTTTAGGATGCTCCCCTTTTTTGGACTTGGGTTGCACCGGCTGGTCGGAATCCGCCGGATCCCGGGTCATGATGTAAAAGGTGCTGAGGTGCTGTCGTTCCCGGCTGTTGATCTGGTCGAATACCTTGAAAAACAACCAGCCACTCGGAAATTCCCCAGCCACGGAGCCGACAACGGTATAAACGTGATCCTTGTCCCTGACCTGAACCGGATCATAGGCCATATCGGCAATTTTTTTGGAATTCCGGTCGAGAATATCAATCTGAAGCTGATGGGTCCCGGTTTCGATAAAAACCACATCCATGATAAAATAGCCATTGACGCCCGACATGTTGGCCGGCAAGACACTCACCACGGAACTGGGTTTCAATACCTCCCCGACCTCGACGAGCTTGTCGGAAAAATAAGCGTTGGTGATGAAAGCCCCCTGCTCCCCGATTGCCCCCATGGCCAACCATGGAACCAACAGCACAAATATGGAAAAAAGAGTCGCGGCTATCCCTGGCACCATGTCCCATCCTTGTCATGTGGTTTTGTTTTTCCAGCATACCATTGCGACAAATAAAAAAAAATGGTCCTGGATCGACCACCCCCTTTGTGAGCCATAGACGATTCCGGGTCTCACTGTCAATATGGACGGAACATCAGCACCGCAGCAGGCAGGAAACCTTGGCACCATCCTGAAGCATCCATGAGTCCGAACACATGACTCCCGCCTTGACCATCGTGGGTTTGGCCAAACATTATCGCAACGGCATCGAGGCCCTGCGCGGTATTGACCTGGAGGTTGGCCGGGGCGAATTTTTTGCCATTCTGGGACCGAACGGAGCCGGCAAATCGACCCTGATCAACATTGTGGCCCAGGTGGTCACCAAAAGTTCCGGGCATGTGACGGTGTTTGGCCTCTCCATCGACAAATATCCGCAACGCACGCGCATGCTGCTGGGCTTCACCCCTCAGGAGATTGCCCTGGACCCGTTTTTTACGGTGCGGGAAATTTTGCGTCATCACAGCGGCTATTATGGCCTTGCCGACAATCGCGCCTGGATCGATGAACTTTTGGAGCGGTTGCATCTGGCCCCCCATGCCGATCAGAACAGCAAGGCCCTCTCCGGGGGCATGCGGCGGCGTTTGACCATTGCCAAGGCCCTGGCCCACAAGCCCCGGCTGTTGATCCTCGATGAACCAACGGCCGGGGTGGATGTGGCGTTGCGGCACTCCTTGTGGGATTTTGTGCGCGAATTGCACCGGAATGGCACCACGGTCATCCTGACCACCCACTACATCGAAGAGGCCCAGGAGCTGGCCGAACGGGTCGCCATTCTGCGCGCCGGACAGGTGGCGGTCTGTGATCGCACCCCGGCCCTGCTCGACACCTTTGGCTTCCGGCGTTTCGAGATTCTCCTCCATACCCCGGTCCCATTTCCGCATGCCCTGGCTGCCGGTAATCCGGATCCGACCGGTTTGCGGCTGACGGGAGAGTTTGCGGTCGGTCGCAGCCCGGAATTTTTCTCCTGGCTCGGGACCATCGCCGGCCAGGTGGCGGATTTGCGCATCGATCTGCCGCGCCTGGAGGATGTATTCCTGCACCTGACGGAGGACCCAACATGAATGCAATGGATGACTCACCGTGAACTGGTATGGCAACTGGGCCTTGTTCCGCCGGGAGTGTCAGCGTTTTCTGTGGGTCTGGACCCAGACGCTCGGTGCCCCCCTGGTTTCGGCCATGCTCTATTTTGCGGTGTTCGGCGGTGCCCTGGGGGGACGGATCGGTGACGCCGACGCAGGAATCTCCTACCTGCAATTCCTGACCCCGGGTCTGGCCGCCATGGGCATCATCCAGCATGCCTTCCAGAACACGAGTTCGTCATTGATCCAGATGAAATATCTGGGCATGCTGCAATCCGACCTGCTCGCCCTGCCCCTCAAACCGGTCCAGATTGTCCTGGCCTTCACAGGGGCGGCCATTTTGCGCGGCCTGCTGGTGGGGGTTGGTATTCTCCTCGTCTCCCGCTGCTTTGTGACTTTCAGCATCGTCAAACCCCTGCTCCTGCTCGGAGCCACGCTGGTCATGGCGGCCATTTTCGGACTGGTGGGGCTGCTGACCGGTATCTGGGCCAAAAGCTTCGATCAGGTTGCTTTGGTGGGCAACTTCATTCTGACCCCCCTGGTCTATCTGGGCGGGGTTTTTTTCGCCAATTCGATGCTCCCGGCTGGCTGGCAGACGGTCCCGTTGTTCAACCCGGTTTTCTACCTGGTCGATCTGTTTCGCCATGGTGTCCTGGGGGTGGGACAGACGCCGCCGGGAAATGCCATCATTGCGGTCTTGCTCGTTTTGCTGGGACTCTTTATCCTGTCCGTTCTGCTCTTTCGTTTTGGTTGGCGGCTGAAAAACTGACCTTGCCAACCTGGATTGCCCAAGGAGGCCCGGCACATGCCGCATCGTTCGATCATCGACGCCACCCTGAATCAGAGATCCCTGGAACTGATCCGGGAGATTGGCATTCCGGCCATGCCGGCGGCGGTGCTGGAGGCCTGGCGGGAGATGAACGCCGCCGAGGCCGATTTCAACCGCATCAGCCGGGCAGTCAGCCGGGATCCTTCCCTGGCCGCCAAGGTTCTCCTGGTGGCCAACTCCTCCTTCTATGGCCGCACCATGGCCAATGTCTCCATTCATCAGGCCCTTGTGCGTTTGGGGATTCGCGGCTTTCATCGCCACATCATCATTGCGGCCCTGCGGGATGCATTTCGTGACGAACAGGAGGGATCCTTTGCCACTTTTCGGCGGATCTGGAGTCATCTGGTGTTGACCGCCCGCTTGGCGGAACTCGTGACCTTGCGCCTGAAGGAACCGGTCACCCCGGAACATGCCTATATTGCGGGTTTGTTTCATGATGGCGGGATTGTGATCCTGGAAAAAAAATTTCCAGGTCATTTGCAGGCTTTTGCGCAACAGGCCACCGACCAGGCCGGGCAGGCCGACATGCTCGCTTTCGACCGCAAGCATTTACAGACCGACCATGCCCAGATCGGGGAGCTTATGGCCCGCAGTTGGCTGTTGCCCGAAGAGATTTGTCTGGGTATTGGTCACCATCACGACCTGGATTTTTCCCGGCTCGAAAACCGCAACGCCGTCATGCTGGCCCGGATTCTCCAACTGGCCGACCGTCTGGCCAGTCATGTTGCCCGGTTGCACAACCATGAACCCCTGGAATTTTTCCAGGATGACGTCGGGGATTCCACCGCCATGGCCTGGGCCACCCCCTTGCTGGAACAACATCCCTGGAATCGGCTGCATCTCTCGGACCTGCAAGAAATATGTGCCGCCGTCATGGCCGAGTTCGACCCGGAGAAGGTGGATGAAATCTGAGGTAAATACTGTTTTCAAGGCTTGGCAAAAATCTCCTCAATCGACCCGGCATCAAAGATTTTGTCACTCCATAGTTCCAGGGATGCAAGATCCGCACTTTTCACGGTGTCATGAATGACCGCAGATGGCGGACCAAAACGCCGTTGCAATAAACGCAGGAAAACGACAGCCGCCCCTTCTTTGAGACCTTCTTTAAGGCCATCCTGGTGGCCTTCCTGGCGGCCTATTT